>NZ_JBFUKO010000359.1:0-5466 GCF_056400805.1 Aminobacter sp. P4_H6_2 | reverse complement strand
GTGCGGGTCGGAGGCGCCGACTGGAAGGTGCGCGCGCCACGGCTGCCGAAGCTGCCGCCCCGGCGGGCGTCGGCCTGGTCGACGGCGACCATGGAGAATGCAAGGAACAACCCTGYGAAAAGCGTGGCAAATCGGGTCGTTCGGGACATTTTCATCAGCGGTTCCTCAAAGTGACGTCAGCCCTCATATAATGACTAACAAGTGTAGTGTCAGGGCTTGTTGCATTTTTTTCTCGGCACTGCGACATCTCATCAATTCAGGCATCTCGGCGTTTCCTGGAATTGCCGATACACTGCCGCCAACCTTGCGCCCCGAACGACTGTTGGACGATGCRGATGATCGGCAGCACGATTCTCGGAACCGCCTTCATAGGCGGGACGATCCTCCTGACGCTGGGCTCCTATCTGGCCATGCGGTTCATCACCGGTGGCGACCCCGAAGGCAAGGACCACGAACTGGCATCGTCCGTCGTCGTGCGTATCGCCGCTTTGCACGGGCTGATCCTTGCGCTGGTCTTCGCGCAGGAAATGATCGAATACCAGCAGCTCAAAAACGATAGCGCCACCGAAGCCGACGCTATCGCCGATGTCTATTATGACGCCGAGCGCTACGGCTTGGAGCAAGGTTTAGCCATCCAGCAGGCGCTATCTGGATATCTGCGTGTGGTGATCAAACAGGAATGGGCGGAGCTGGGTTCCTCCGGCGAGCTTTCATAGACCGCATGGGACCAATGGGACGTCGCCTATCGCGCTGTGCTCGATCTCGTTCCCGCAACCGGGCGCCAGACAAGCCTGCGCGATCATATGCTCAGGCAAATGCAGGCGATCGCCGAAGTTCGGGTGAAGCGCGACAATCATGGTCCCGACAGCATCAACGTGATGTTCTGGTTCGCCGCGGTGTCGGGCGTGGTCCTGATCGCATTCGGTTACTACCCCTACGCGCCCGAGCGGCGCAGTCTCATGCTGCTCTCGGTTGTCGGAGCCTACACCGGCATCATCTTGTTCTTGATCTACGCGTTTTCCAATCCGTACAGCCCGCCGGGAGCACTCAGTCCAGGCGCCTACGAGCGTCTGCAAAAGGAGATCGCATCGCCACCGGAGGCAAGCTGACGGGAGGGAATTCGCATTTGGATGCAATCAACAGCCAATTGCGGGCCGCCGACCTGTGCATCGTAACAAAACTGACATGGTCCTGACATTGCAGCTTCATGTCCCGGGTCTAGGCCGATGCCTGAAAAGGGCGAAAGCCTTGACAGGACAGGGAAACCACGATGCTCGAAATCCGCAACGTCACGCGCCGCTTTGGCAAGAGCGTCGCCGTCAACGGTGTCAACCTCCAGATCCAGCAGGGCCAGATGGTCGGCATCATCGGCCGCTCGGGCGCTGGCAAGTCGACGCTGCTGAAAACCATCAACCGCCTGATTGACCCGAGCCAGGGCTCGATCGTCTTCGACGGCACCGAAGTGTCGTCGCTGCGTGGTCCTTCACTCCGCCGCTGGCAGCGCGACTGCGCCATGATCTTCCAGCAGTTCAACCTGGTGCCGCGCCTCGACGTTTTGACCAATGTGTTGCTCGGCCGCCTGAACCACCGCTCGACCGCGCTCAACCTGCTTTCGATCTTCTCCCGCGAAGAACGCATCCGGGCGATCGCCGCACTGGAACGCCTCGACATCGCCCGCACAGCCCTTCAGCCAGCCGGCACTTTGTCCGGTGGCCAGCAGCAGCGTGTCGCCATCGCCCGCGCTTTGATGCAGGAGCCGAAGCTGATCCTCGCCGACGAGCCGATCGCCTCGCTTGATCCGCTCAACGCCAAGGTGGTGATGGACGCGCTTCAGGACATCAACCTGCGCGAAGGCATCACCGTCATCACCAATCTGCACACGCTCGACACCGCGCGCACCTATTGCAACCGCATCATCGGCATGTCCGCCGGCGCGGTCGTCTTCGACGGCGCACCTGAAGACCTCAACCGCGACGCAGTGCGCACGGTCTACGGTGCCGACAACGATGGCGCCGAAATCTCCGAAGCCATCACTTCCACCAGCATCCGCCCGGCAAGGGCGAAGCCTGCGATATCCGCCGCACCTCTCGAGCCCGCATACGCTTCGCTCTGAGGCCGTTCGCGTTCGCCTCGCCCGCGTCAAGGGCCTGCAATCAGCAACTGCAATCGACCCAGCAAGGTGCTGGGCCAACCTGGAGACTTGTCATGTTCAAGAAAGCACTTTTGAGCGCCGTTTCGCTCGCCGTCCTGGCGATCGGCTCGGCTCATGCCGCAGACCTCAAGGAATTCCGCATCGGCCTGATCGGTGGCGAAAACGAAGCCGACCGCCTGCGCAACTTCCAGTGCCTGGCCGACCAGCTTCCGGCCGTGCTCGGCGTCGAAAAGGTGTCGCTGTTCCCGGCGGCCGATTATGACGGCACCATCCAGGGCCTGCTCGGCGGCACGCTCGACTACGCCGAGCTCGGCGCGTCGGGCTATGCCAAGATCTACCTGCAGAACAAGGATGCGGTCGAGCCGATCCTGACCACCGTCCAGACCGACGGCGCCACCGGCTACTACTCGATCATGGTCGCCAAGAAGGATTCGGGCATCACCAAGCTCGAAGACCTCAAGGGCAAGAAGCTCGGCTTTGCCGATCCGGACTCGACCTCGGGCTATTTGATCCCGGTCACCTCGCTGCCCAAGTCGCTCGGCGGCACCGCCGTGAAGGACTATTTCGCCGAGACCGGCTTCGGTGGCGGCCATGAAAACCTGGTGCTTGAAGTGCTCAAGGGCACCTTCGACGCCGGCACGACCTTCGGCTCGGGCGTCGGCGAGTTCAAGGACGGCTACACCTCGGGCAACCTCAAGAAGATGGTCGACAAGGGCATCCTCGACATGGACGACCTGGTCGAAGTCTGGAAGTCGCCGTTGATCCCGAACGGCCCGCTGGTCGTGCGCACCTCGCTCGACGCTGACATCAAGACCAAGTTCAAGGACTATTTGATGAAGCTGCCGCAGACCGATCCGGCCTGCTTCTCGGCCATCCAGGGCGGCGACTTCAAGGCCTACACCGAAGTCACCCCGGAGTTCTACCAGCCTGTCATCGACGCCCGCAAGGCGCAGATCGGCAGCTAAGCCCTCAGGCAGCATGGACGCGCCGCGTCCCCATCGCGGCGCGTCTTTCTTTGATCCGGGACCAGGAAAATTCATGACTATGCCCCTCTCGGAAGCTGGCCTGACGGTCGAGCGCCACTGGCGCGAACTCGCCAGCCGCCGCCGCCTGCACACCATAGGCGGCCTGATCCTGCTGTTCGTCGCCCTGTCGGGCTCGCTCTGGTTCGCCAATGAGAGCAATGCCGGCAAGTTCTTCGACCGGCTGCCACATTTTTTCGACTTCACCGACCAGCTGATGCCGCGTGATCCCTATGAGATCGGCCGCGCCCTGTTTGACCTGCCTTCGCCCTATGCCGACGGCAGCCTGAAATTCGACTACCCCGAGGGCCGCGTCCCCCTGTTCGGCTCCTTCTACATGCCCGAATACGCCTACAAGATGCTGGAAACGATCAACATCGCGCTCGTCTCCACGATCATCGGCTTCACCTTCGGCTTTCTGCTCTGTTTCCTCGCTGCCTCCAATCTGGTGACCCAGCGCTGGCTGCGCTTTTTCGTGCGCCGCTTCCTCGAAATCCTGCGCGCCTTCCCAGAAATCGTCATCGCCGGCTTCTTCCTCGCCATCCTGTCGATGGGTGCGATCCCGGCGATCATCGCGGTGTCGCTGCACACCATCGGCGCGCTCGGAAAGCTGTTCTTCGAGGTCGTCGAAAATGCCGACATGAAGGCTGACGAGGGCCTGCGCGCCGTCGGCGGCAATTGGCCCGAGCGGGTCTGGTTCGGCATCGTGCCGCAGGTCATGCCCAACTTCCTGAGCTACGCGCTGCTGCGGCTCGAAATCAACGTGCGCGCCTCGACCATTATCGGCGCGGTCGGCGGCGGCGGCATCGGCGAAGCGCTGCGCCTGTCGATCAGCCGCAATCACGAAGCCAAGACGCTGGCCATCATCTTCCTCTTGTTCTGCACCATCGTCGCGGTCGACCAGTTGTCGGCCTGGCTGCGCAAAAAACTGGTCGGCGAGCAGGCCTTTGCCTTCGGCCGTGGGAACTAAGACATGACCACTCTTTCCATGACCGAAATGCAGGCGATCTCCGACCGCCACCCCGAGCTTTTCGCCGGCTCGTGGCGCAAGAGCCTGACAGGCTGGGCGGTGGGCGCCGGCACCGTTGCTTATCTCGTCTTCGCCTGGTGGTTCTTCGCCGTCGGTGCCGTGATCGCTGCGGGCAACTGGGGCATTGCCGGAACCTATGTCGCCGACTGGGTCAGCTACGAAATCCGGCCGCAGGTCACCTTCAGGCAGGACCGCCTCGACATCGGCTATCCGCGTTTCTCATCCTACCGTGCCGACCGGCATCCTGAATGGCTGAGTTTCGACCAGCCCGCAGCGACCGCCGCAGCTCCTGCCGCCAACAAGGCATCAGCCAGCCGCGTCAGAGCCCATATAGGCCGCAACAACACGATCGACGTCACTCCGACCAGCGTGACGGTGACGTGCGGTACAGAAACGCTCGAAGTCGCAGTCGTGCCCGAGACCAGCATCGCTATCGTCGGCACCCTGCCCGCCTGGGCGACGCAGAAAGCGCCGGGCGAAAAGATATCGGTCGACTTCGGCTTTGCCGGCAGCGTCCAGATCAACGCCGACGACGTCAAGATCCGCCACCGCTTCCTTGGCTGGCAGAACTTTGTCTTCGACGCCAACTCACCCTACTGGGGCAAGTCGACAAGCGAGGTCCTGTCGCTGGTGATGTCTGACGCGCGCATCGATCCCAAAATGTCGAACGCCGCCCTTGCCTGGGACAACATCGTCAACAACTCCGAATGGCAGCATGGCGACGTCTGGGTGAAGCTTTTGCAGACCATAGTCATGGCCTTCGTAGGAACGCTGTTTGCCAGCGTGCTCGCCTTCCCGCTGGCCTTCCTTGCGGCCCGCAACATCACGCGCAACCGCCTCGTCAACCAGGTCGCCAAGCGTTTCTTCGACTTCCTGCGCTCGGTCGACATGCTGATCTGGGCACTGTTTTTCACCCGCGCCTTCGGCCCCGGCCCCATCGCCGGCATGTCGGCGATCTTCTTCACCGACACCGGCACCTTCGGCAAGCTCTACTCCGAGGCGCTGGAAAACATCGACGACAAGCAGCGCGAGGGCATGCGTTCGGTCGGCGCCTCACCGGCATCGGTCCAGCGTTATGGCGTGGTGCCGCAGGTGCTGCCGGTGCTGATCAGCCAGTCGCTCTATTTCTGGGAATCGAACACGCGCTCGGCCACCATCATCGGCGCTGTCGGCGCCGGCGGCATCGGCCTCAAGCTTTGGGAAGCGATGCGCACCAATTCCAACTGGGCAAACGTCGCCTACATGGTGCTCTTGATCCTGAT
>NZ_JBFUKO010000358.1:0-5508 GCF_056400805.1 Aminobacter sp. P4_H6_2 | reverse complement strand
CCCCGACCCGTCGATCTTCACGGTGCTGACGGCCCCGACGGAAGAAGCGGGCACGGCCAACGTCGACTTTGTCATCTTCCCGCCGCGCTGGCTGGTGGCCGAGCACAGCTTCCGCCCGCCCTGGTATCACCGCAACATCATGAGCGAGTTCATGGGCCTGATCTACGGCCAGTACGACGCCAAGGAGGAGGGCTTCGTGCCGGGCGGCATGAGCCTGCACAACATGATGCTGCCGCACGGGCCTGACGCCATGGGCTTTGAAAAAGCGTCGAACGGCGAGCTCAAGCCGGTCAAGCTCGACCACACAATGGCTTTCATGTTCGAGACGCGATTTCCCCAGCAGCTGACCAAATTCGCCGCCGAGCTGGAAACTTTGCAGGACAATTACATCGATTGCTGGGATGGTCTCGAACGCAAATTCGACGGCACACCTGGCATCAAGTGAAGACGGGAACACCATGAAACTCGCGACACTGAAAGATTCTACCCGCGACGGCCGCCTTGTCGTCRTTTCGAAAGACCTGACCCGCTGCTCGGAAGTTGGCCACATTGCCCGCACCTTGCAGGCGGCACTCGACGACTGGGCCCATGTCGGCCCGCGCCTAGCCCTTGTCGCCGAGGGCATAGAGACCGGCAGCCAGCCGACCCTGCGCTTCCACGAACATGATGCCGCCTCACCCTTGCCGCGCGCCTATCAGTGGGCTGACGGCTCGGCCTATGTGAACCATGTCGAGCTGGTGCGAAAGGCCCGGGGCGCCGAGATGCCGGCAAGCTTCTGGACCGACCCGCTGATCTATCAGGGCGGCTCGGACGCGTTTCTTGGGCCCCGCGATCCAATCGAGATGGCCGACGAAGCCTGGGGCATCGATCTCGAARGCGAAGTGGCGGTCATCGTGGATGACGTGCCGATGGGCGCGACCCGCGACGAGGCGCATGCGGCGATCCGGCTGGTCATGCTGGTCAATGACGTGTCGCTGCGCGGGCTGATCCCGGCCGAACTCGCCAAGGGTTTCGGCTTTTACCAGTCGAAGCCCTCCACGGCGTTCTCGCCGGTGGCGGTGTCGCCGGACGAGCTGGGCGATGCCTGGCATGGCGGCAAGCTGCATTTGCCGTTGCTCGTGGGCGTCAACGACAAGGCCTTTGGCCGCGCGAATGCCGGCATCGACATGACCTTTGATTTCCCAACGCTGGTCGCCCATGCCGCCAAGACCCGGCCATTGTGTGCTGGTACCATCATCGGTTCGGGCACTGTGTCCAATAAGCTCGACGGCGGCGCGGGCAAGGCGATCTCGGCAGGAGGTGCTGGCTATTCCTGCATCGCCGAGATCAGGACCATAGAAACCATCGAGACAGGTGCGCCCGTCACACCATTCTTGAAGTTCGGCGACCAGGTCCGTATCGAGATGGACGATGCCGATGGCCATTCGATATTCGGGGCTATCGAACAGACCGTGACCCGATACGAAAAGGCCTGAGCCACGATGACCGACGCCGTCCTGTTCGACTACTGGCGCTCGTCGGCGAGCTACCGCGTGCGCATCGCGCTCAACATGCTCGGGCAGGAGTTTCGTTCTGTGTCCGTCGACCTGCTGGCCAGGGGCCAGAAATCATCGGAGCATCTGGCGCGCAACCCGCAAGGGCTGGTGCCGGTGCTGGAGATCGACGGCCACGCCTTCACCCAGTCGCTGGCGATCATCGAATATCTCGATGAAACACGCCATGCCGGCTTCCTGCCTGCCGACCCGGTCGGGCGCCAGCGCGTGCGCCAGCTGTCTTATGCGATTGCCATGGAAATCCATGCGGTCTGCAACACCGGCGTGGTCGCCGAGCTGATGCGGGTCACAAGCGACGGCGAGGCGCCGCGCGATGCCTGGATGCAGAAATTCATCGGCGATGGCATGACAGCCTTCGAGAAATTGCTCGATCATCCCGAGACCGGCAAATTCTGCCATGGCGACACGCCTGGCATGGCCGATTTCTGCCTGGTACCGCAGGTCTACAACGCGCGCCGCTGGAACATCGATCTCTCGGCGCTACCGCGCGTCCTCGACATCGCCGGACGTTGCGAAGGCCTCGATGCCTTCGCCAAGGCTCATCCCGATCGGGTCAAGCCGTGATCCCTACCGCTGCCGCCAGGCCTGGGTGCGGGTGATCAGCACTTTCGACAGGAACAGGTGGATCAGGCGGGCTGCGGCGTTGGTGTAGAAGATCATCATTGCCATGGCCGCTGCCGGTGCCACGTCGCCGGCGTCGTCCATGTTGAGCACGGCGACCGAAGCCAGTGCGGTGTCCTTCGAATAGAGGAACACCACAGCCGACACCGTCGTCATGGCGTTGACGAACAGGTAGATCAAGATGTCGAGGATCGCCGGCAAGCAGACCGGTACCGTGACCCGCGCAAACAGCTTGTAGAAGGGCTGCTTGAGCGACGCCGCCACCGGCTCGAACTCCTGGTCGATCTGCTTCAGCGCCGTCAGCGCGGTCAGGTGCCCGACGGTGTAGAAGTGGGTGATGGTGCAGACGACCAGAATGGTCATGGTGCCGTAGATGGCGTGCAGCGGGTTGGCTGGGTCGTTGAAGAAGAAGATGTAAGCAAGACCCAGCACCATGCCCGGCACCGCCATGGGCAGCATGGCGAGGAACTGGAATGCCGACCGTCCTGTACGGAAGCCTTCGGTCTTTTCGACCATATAGGCGCCGACAAAGACGATGATGGTGCCGAAGATCGCGGTGAGGCCTGCAAGCCGGATCGAGTTGTAGTACGAACCCCATCCACCGCCGTCCATGCGGTCGAAAGCGAAGTGCTTGAGGCTGAAGCTGAGATCGTAGGGCCACAGCTTGACCAGGGCTGCGAGCTGGCTCGTTGCCATGATGCCGAGGATGAATACGGCGATCAGCGAACACCAAGTCAGGCAAAGCGTGTCGAAGCGCCGGTTCGGCTTCGGCTGATAGGGCACCGAGCGCGCTGACAGGAGCGCAACCTGCTTTTTCTGCACCATGCGGTCGACGACGAAGGCGGCGATAGCCGGGATCAGCAGGATCACCGAAACGACCGCGCCCATCTCGAAATTCTGCTGGCCGATGACCTGCTTGTAGATGTCGACGGCGAGCACGTTGAACTGGCCGCCGATGACCTTCGGCAGGCCGAAATCGGTGATGACGAGGGTAAAGACGACAAAGGCCGCCGAAATCAAACCATAGCGCGCGCCGGGGATGGTCACCGTCCAGAAGGTGCGCCAGCTGCTGGCGCGCAGCGAGGCGGCCGCCTCATAGTGGCGCTGGTCGGAGATCGCCAATGCCGTCGAAATGATAATCATGGCGTGCGGGAAAGCGAAGAACACCGAGCCGATGACGATGCCGAGCGGCCCGTAGATAGGCACCCCCATCAGGAGGTCCTTGAGCAGCCCCTGATTGCCGAACAGATAGATCAGCGCAATGCCGGGCAGCAGCGACGGCACCAGGATCGGCACCATGGCGACCAGCTTGAACGCATCCTTGAAACGCATGCAACTGCGGTTGAGCGCATAAGCGAAGCCGAAGGCCAGCCCGACTGTCACGATGGTGGAGATGAAGGCGATGAAGACCGAGTTTTCGATCGAGCGGAACAGCGTCGGCGTCGAGAAATAGGTGGAGTAGTTTTCGAGACCGATCGCACGCGCCGGTCGAAGCATCACACGACGGAATTCGTTGGAGCTGAGCTCAAGCCATTCGGTGCCTTTGTGCAGCTGCAGGCCGACGAGGAAAGAAGCATCTTCGGTTGTGCCGCGGATCTTGTATTTCACCGGGCTGCGGAAGCTGAAATCGGGGAAAAAGGTCGTCGCTTGCAGGCGGCCATCGGAATTGGTCGCAAGCTTCTGCGGCGAAACGACCGCGAGTTTGTCGTTGAGGGCCGCAGCGGTGACCGGCGCACCCCAATTGCCGTCCTTGTCGCTCACCTGGAACTCGAACCTGGCAAGGTCGAAACTATAGGTCGAAAACGATTTCGACAGCATGATGTAGAGCGGGGCGGCCAGCGCCACGATGAGATAGAGCGCGATGACCACCATCAGGCCGCGCTTGATCATTTCATCCCGGTCAAGCGAAACCTTCAGCTTGCGGCCCGCCGGCAGGACGGCGTCGATTGCCATCGCCATGTCATTCTCCCCGGGGGTAGATCAAGAGACGCTCTTCCGGCAGCTCGACGGTAAGAGCAGCACCCTCCGCCAATGTCAGGCGCCGCGCTGCATTGATCGAGAAGTCGGCAATGAGCGTCTCGTCGCCGAGGTCGACGCCACGCAGCCGCGTGCGCCAGAACGAGCCGAGGAATTCCATTTCGCCGATCGTCACATCGAGCAGGTTTTGCGGCTGCTTCACCACATCGGGTGCACCCGGAGAACGGGCGCCGGGCCCGTGCGGGATCACATCCTCTGGGCGGATGGCCGCAATGACAGGTGCGCCTTCGTCAAACCCATGGGCCGCGCATTTGAAGGTTTTGGAGCCAAAGCTCACCGCACCCTTTTGGGCATTGCCCTTGAACTTGTTGGCCTCGCCGATGAAGTCGGCGACAAATAGCGTCGCGGGATGGCGATAGATCTCTGTCGGCGAGCCGATCTGCTCGATCACGCCGTGGTTCATCACCACGATGCGGTCGGCCATCGACAGGGCCTCTTCCTGGTCATGGGTGACCATGATGGTGGTGACGCCGAGCTTGCGCTGCAGTTCCTTGATCTCGTGGCGCAGATGCGTGCGTACCTTGGCATCGAGCGCCGAGAGCGGTTCATCAAGCAGCAGAAGGCCTGGCGAAATGGCGATGGCGCGGGCGAGCGCGATGCGCTGCTGCTGGCCGCCGGAAAGCTGGGCTGGGTATTTGTTGGCCTGGTCGGGCAGGCCGACAAGCTGGAGCAGTTCGGCGACGCGGCTTTCGATCTCGGCGCGCGGGCGCTTGGTGTTTTCCAGGCCGAAGGCGATGTTCTTGGCAATCGTCAGATTGGGGAACAGCGCATAGGACTGGAAGACGATGCCGTAGTCGCRCTGCGACGGCGGCAAGGTGGACACGTCCTTGCCACCCTGGCGGATCGAGCCGCTCGTCTGCAGGTCGAGGCCGGCAACTGCGCGCAACAATGTGGTCTTGCCGCAGCCGGAGGGACCGAGGAAACAGACGAACTCGCCCTCGCGGATGTCGAGGGAAATGTCCTTCAGCGCGTGGAAATCGCCGAAGGCCTTCCAGACATTGGAGATCTGCAGATAGGCGGGCTTCACGTTCAGGCTGGCAGCGGTCATGGCGCTCACGTCAACTGGAGTTCGCGGCTGCTCGGCGAGGGTTTCGTGTTTCATCGTGATGATCCGGCTTTGAGGGTAAGAGTCGGGCGCCACCTGTGGCGGCGCCCGGTTCAACGGACAAAAGTCGGGATCAGCTCTTCGGCTCGGACTTGGAGTCGTAACGCTTGGACCACTCGTCAAGAATTGCGTTGCGGTTGTTGGCGGCCCACTCGAAATCGTTCTTGATCATCTTTTCTTCGATGTTGGTGG
>NZ_JBFUKO010000357.1:0-5513 GCF_056400805.1 Aminobacter sp. P4_H6_2 | reverse complement strand
GTTTCTGACCAAAGCACAGGGAGCGCGAAACGATGACTAAGGCGAAGAAAAGTCTTGTTTGCTGGGCACTCCTGTCGCCGTTCCTCCTGGTAGTTTTGTTTCCCTACGCGACGATGCTGTCGACGTCGTTGAAGCAGAAGGACGAAATATTCACCTTCCATCGCACGTGGTTGCCGCGAGAGCTCTATCTGGGCAACTTCGCGGAACTCATCTTCGAGAAAGGTTTTGGACGGGCATTGGCCAATTCGCTGGCGATCAGTATCGGGGCGACCGTTCTGTCGTTGGCCGTGGCCATACCTGCCGCCTATGCGCTCACCCGGATGAGAGTTCCCGGCAAAGGCGCGCTGACCAATTATCTTCTCATCACCCAGATGATCTCGCCGATCGTCCTGATTGTCGGCCTGTTTCGAATGTTTGCCTATTTCGGCCTGGTCAACAGCCTGCTGTCGGTCGTCATCGCCCACAGCGCCTTCTTCATGGCATTTGCCGTGTGGATGCTGCAGAGCTATTTCGCGACCATTCCGAAGGATCTCGAGGAGGCGGCGTGGATCGACGGCGCCGGCCGGTTCAGCGCCTTCGTCAGGGTATTCCTGCCGCTATGCCTTCCCGGGATCGTCGTCACGGCAATCTTCACCTTCGTCAATTCCTGGAACGAATACGCGATGTCGCTGACGCTGTTGCGTCAAGTCACCCAGCAGACCGCGCCGGTTCAGATCGCGTTCCTGACAGGCACTCTCTACCAAATTGAATGRCATCTCATCATGGCCGCGACGTTGCTTGCGTCGGTGCCTGTCGCAATCGTCTTTGCATCCATCCAGCGCTATCTCATTGGGGGAATGGCGCTTGGTGGGGTCAAGTAGGAGGAGCTGAATGGCTTCGATTAATCTCACCAATATTCGCAAGCAATATGGCGCGGTTACGATCATAGACGACGTCAGTATCGCAATCGAGGATCGCGAATTCGTCGTCCTGGTCGGTCCGTCGGGATGCGGCAAGTCTACGCTTTTGCGGATGATCGCCGGACTGGAATCCATCTCGGGAGGCACCATCGCCATTGACGGCGAGGTCGTTAACGACGTCGGACCGCAGAGACGTGATCTCGCGATGGTGTTTCAGACCTATGCGCTTTATCCGCATATGACGACCGCGCAGAACATCGGCTTTCCCCTGAAGCTGCGCGGCGCCAGCCAGGACGAAATTGGTCGTTCTGTTGCCGAAGTTGCCAGCACGCTGCATCTCGATGCGCTTCTCGACCGGCAGCCGCGTGCCCTTTCGGGAGGACAGCGCCAGCGCGTCGCGATGGGCAGGGCGATGGTGCGAGAGCCGCGGGCTTTCCTGTTCGACGAACCGCTGAGCAATCTCGACGCGAAACTCAGGCACCACATGCGCATCGAGCTCCGCCAATTGCACAAGTCGTTGGGCGCCACGTCAATCTATGTCACGCACGACCAGATCGAGGCGATGACCATGGCCGATCGCATTGTGGTGATGAACCGGGGCAAGGTCGAGCAGGTGGGGACGCCGCTCGAACTTTTCGACAAGCCGGCAAATGTTTTCGTCGCCGGGTTTCTTGGCTCTCCGACAATCAACCTGGGCAACGCAACGTTGGCGGCCGGAGACGGAGCAGCCACGCTCGAATTCCATGCCGGCTCAGGTCCGATCAACCTTGCCAATGTACCACCGTCGGCCCACAAGGAGGTTGTAGCAGGGGTGCGGCCACAACACCTGGAAGTTGTTTCTCCCGAGGGCGCCAAACTCACCGGTACGGTCGATCTCGTCGAGCATACCGGGTGCGAGACCAATGTTATTCTTTCGGTCGGTTCCGGAAAATGGACGGTCCAGTCCCGGACCCGCCAGCATCTCATACAAGGAGAGAACGTCGGGCTCGTCTTCGACCCGACCAACCTCCATCTCTTCGCAGCTGACACGAAGGAGCGTATCCGGTGGTAGAAAAGCGCAAGCGCGACTCTGAARGCGAAGCAAAGCCGGCTGCCAAGAAGCGCGACCCCGAGCGTACCAGGCTCATGATCATCGAAGCAGCTCGCGAGGAATTTGCCGAGAACGGCTACGATGGTGCTCGCACGGATCGGATCGCCATCCGCACGGGCATGAGCAAGGGTGTTCTCTATCACTACTTCAGTTCGAAAGATGATCTGTTCGTAGCCGTCCTGGAAGATATCTACCGGGAGCTTCGCTCGCAGAACGAGGCCCTGGTTCTGGACGAGTTCGAGCCGGAAGCTGGCATCCGCGAACTCATCGCGCACACATACCAGTACTTCGTCGATCATCYGGAATTCATCGTTCTGGTGAACTCCGAAAACCTGATGAAGGCCCAGCACCTTGAGCGATCGGCGAGCATCCGCAGCATGTTCACGCCGCTATCGCGGCGCCTGAGCGAGTTGATCAGCCGCGGTCAGGAGCAGGGCATTTTCCGGTCGAATGTCGATGTCGTCGAACTTTATATCTCGATCGTCGGCCTGGGCTATTTCTTCCTAGCCAATCGCTGGACGCTCGGCGTGGTCTTCAATCGCGATCTGCACGGGAAGGGTGCGGAAGAGGTGCGTCTCCAGCATATGACCGAAATGGTTCTCGACTATCTGCGCAACGTCAAATCCTTGGACGGAAAAGAATGACCGCAAAGCCCCTGATGCTGCCCGATGCCGGTCCGCGGCGCTGGCGCGACGTCGTCGAAACGCCCGCGGTGCTGATCGATCTCGATATCGTCGAACGGAATATCAGTCGCTGTCAGGAGCAGTGTGACAAGCTCGGCGTTACACTCCGGCCCCACATAAAGACGCACAAATTGCCGCTACTGGCGCACGCACAACTGGCGGCGGGGGCTGTTGGCGTGACGGCGCAGAAGATCGGCGAAGCCGAGGTGATGGCCGATGCCGGAATCGATGACATCCTCATTTCCTACAACATTGTCGGCGATCGCAAGCTTGAGCGGCTCAGGCATCTCGCCGAGCGGTGCCACCTTTCGGTGGTTGCCGACAGCGCCGAAGTCGTTGGTGGCCTTGCGCGYACATTCGCGGACGGAAAAAGTGAACTCGGCGTCCTGGTGGAATGCGATACCGGCATGCAGCGGTGTGGCGTCCTGACCCCGGAGGATGCGCTCGAACTGGCCCGGCAGATCTCCAGCTCCCCAGGCTTGCGTTTCGCTGGCGTGATGACCTACCCGGCTCCGGGCCAGGGCAATGCAGCCGGGGAATGGCTGGAGCGTGTTGCTCGAATCATTCGTTCTGCGGGGATCGAAGCCGAAGTCGTGTCGAGCGGCGGAACCCCCGACCTATACGCAATGAAGCATCACGCCAGCCTGACCGAGTACAGGCCTGGCAGCTACATTTACAATGATCGCTCGCTTGTCTCTGCTGGTGCTTGCGGGCCGGAAGATTGCGCGCTGACGGTGCTGACGACCGTCGTCAGTTCGCCCGCGCGAGGCCGAGCGATCGTCGATGCCGGCACGAAGGTGCTGACGTCCGATCTCTTCGGCATGAGCGGCTATGGCATGGTACTGGACCGCCCCGACAGCTCAGTCACTTCTCTCAACGAAGAGCACGGACGGATCGAATATGGCGGCGAGCTGATGCCTTCGGTGGGGGAGTTCCTGCGCATCATCCCCAACCATGCTTGTGTCGTCAGCAACATGGTCGATTGCGTGCATCTCGTCAGGGGAGAGTATTACGTCCGGGCCGAGCCGGTGGCAGCGCGCGGTCGGATCACCTGAGTTCGCTGGACGGAACCGGTCTGCGTCCCGGCTGAGTGTGCCACTTTCGAGGGATGTGGCCAATGTTCTTGTAGTTGAGTCGGAGCGAGCGTCRCAGAGACCACTCGCTCCGCTCAGCAATCATGCCATTGCCGGAAGGCTGGTGGCCTTGGACAAGGCGGCAAAGTTGTCGCGTATGTAGGTCGCGGACCGTAGGGCCAGCGCGGATATCGTCGGCGTCGGATTCACGGTCCCGCCGGTCGCAAGGACGCTCCCGTCGATGATGAACAGGTTGGGCACCTCCCAACTCTGGTTCCAGCCGTTCACCACGGAGGTTTCCGGATCCTTGCCCATCCGGCATGTGCCCAGCATATGCCAGGCGGGCGTCCGGTATACCCCATTCGCATCGCGGTAGTCCTGCAGACGATACTCGACGGCATCGCATGCCTGCGCGAGATCCTTCAGCCGATCCAGCATGTAGTTCATCATGCGCTTGTCGTTTTCACCGGGCGCGTAATGCAGCTTAGCTCCGGGCATTCCGTCCGAATCCGTCCGAGTGTCCAACGTGACGCGATTTTCGGGATTGGGAAGATCATCGCCGATGGCAAAGACGCCGATAGAATGGCCGAAATGATTTTCGAACCATCGATGATGCCCTGATCCCCAGGGCGCATGGGCCGACGAAAGCCATCCGGTAGCCAACTCCCCGGCAGATGGAGTCGAAGTGATGCAGTTGAGGTTGAAGCCGTTCACGAAGCCGCGCGACAGGTCGGTTTCCGCGAATTCGCGACTGATCAGCGAGGCGGCATAGCCCATGTGTCCGTCGACCGGGCGGTCGACCCACATTTCGGACGCCACGAGCGTGTGGTGCAGCAGGTTGCGGCCGACCTGGTCGTTGCCGTTGGCCAAGTTGTCCGAGGCCAGCAGGAGGCGCGGCGTTCCAACGCCGTTGGCTGCCACGACAACAATCCGCGCCTTCTGGAACAAAACCTGGTTGGAGTCGCGATCTATGTAGTAGGCGCCGGTCGCGCGGCCATCCGCTCCCTTCTCGATCTTGAGGACGCGGGCATGGGTTCGCAGTTCACACCCCGCACGCAATGCCTTGGGCCAGATCGATGTCGCGTATTCGTTCATCGAACCGCGAGGGCAGCCATTGCATACGCCGCAATTGTTGCAGGCAGGGCGACCGTCATAGTCTTCCGTGATGACTGATGCCTCGACGGGCCACCAATGCCAATCAAGCTTGTCAAAACCGGCCGAAAGCCGCCGGGCGACGTCGGATACAGGCAGCGGTTGGGTTGGGCAGCGCTCGCGCGGTGGCATTGCAGGGTCACCTGTCAGCCCCGAGACGCCTACGACCTGATCCGCGAGTTCATAGAAGGGGGAGACGTCCTCGTAGGTGATGGGCCAGTCGGGCTGAAGGCCATGTTCGATGCCCTTCCTGAAGTCTGACGGACGGTAGCGGGGCCACAGCCCGCCATAAACGTTGGTCGACCCGCCAACGGCGTTCCACATGAGAATCTGCGATGAGTTGGACTCGACCGGAAAATCGTCTGCGTGGTCGCGCTTGTTGACGTCGGGGTTCCATCTGTTGCGTCTCTGCCAAGACCAGTCTGCATGTCCGTGCGGCCGATCGTCAGCCTTTACCCAGGATCCTTGCTCCAGGCAGACCACGTCGAGTCCAGCCTTCGCGAAGACGAGTGCGGCGAGCGACCCTGTCGCACCGGCGCCGACGATCAGGACGTCGCAGATACGCTGCCGGCTCATCGCTCCATCCCCCAACGTTCGGTAGTTGCTGAACCAAGGT
>NZ_JBFUKO010000356.1:0-5527 GCF_056400805.1 Aminobacter sp. P4_H6_2 | reverse complement strand
AGCATATCCTGGCGCAGCGTGGCGCCATCAAGTCGCCAGTCATGCGCAAGCCGCGCCAGCTTCTCAACGCGCTGGACCTAAAGGACATCGCCTTCCTGGTCGAACGCCAGGCGCGCTATCTCGAAAGGATCGGCTAATATGGAACTCGGCTTGTCGGGCAAGAAGGCTCTCGTTCTGGGCGCCAGYCGGGGCCTTGGTGCCGCCATTGCGAGATCGCTGGCGATGGAGGGGGCAAATGTCTATGCAGCCGCGCGGAACACTGACCGGATCGCCGAATGGGTCGCAACGCTTCCCGCGGAAAAGGAGGCGGCAGTCACCTCCTTGCGTCTCGACCTCGCCGATCTTGCCTCGGTGGAGGCGTTGGCACGGCAGATTGATGCTGCCGGTGGTGTCGATATTCTCGTCAACAACAGCGGGGGACCAGCGCCATCGAGTGCGGAAAACGCGCCGCGTGCCGACTGGATCGCTCAATTCGAGGCCATGACAGCCAACGTTATCCATCTCACGCAGGCGCTCCTGCCAGCTATGAAGAAACGCGGTTGGGGACGCATCGTCACGATTGCGTCCTCCGGTGTCGAGCAGCCCATCGCCAATCTGGCCATTTCCAACGGAGTGCGCGCTGCATTGGTCGGGTGGTCGAAGACACTGGCTGGCGAAGTTGCGGGGCACGGCATCACCACCAACGTGGTGTTGCCAGGAAGGATTGGAACCGAGCGGGTCGCTTCTCTCGATGCCAGTGCCGCGCAACGGACTGGCACCGACCCTGTGGAAGTTGCGCGTCAGTCGGCGGCGACCATTCCGGTAGGCCGGTATGGCAGACCGGAGGAGTTTGYCGACGTGGTGACATTTCTGGCAAGCGAGCGAGCGTCCTACGTGACAGGTTCGCTCATAAGGGTCGACGGGGGAATGATACGTTCGATCTAGCCTAGTTGCGAGGTCTCTGCTGCCTGTGACCCTGCCTTTCGGCATCGATAGCTTCCAAGCCGGGTGGCTGAGAGTCATGCGTGAAGTGAGGATCGTACGCTGTCGTCAGCACGGTCATCTGGGGGCTATCTTTCGGCGGGTCAGCGACGCTGTTCCAGACAGCATCAGCCAGGGCCGCGGGCTAGTAGGCAGTAGGGAACTTGCACAGGGCACGAATGGCGGCTTATCGCCGGATGTTCCCAAATCCGGACCATCTGCAAACGGCCCCCGCTCTGCCGTCCGTGGGAAACCGAACGAATGGCAAGTTTCGCGCGGCGACGGAGGCACCCCGAACGGCGACAATGAGGTCGTTTGCTGCCAAAGGTCACCAGTCGCCACGCAGCGTCGAATTCGGGGTGGGAAACGGACTGGCGGGTTTCCAATCGGCTGGCCAAAAAGCAGCCTTGGTCGCGACGGTAACGTTTCTACCACAAGGCGAGGAGCGAACCTTCATATCCGTCCGTCATACTCTACTTTCCTTCATTCGGCCTCCATGAAGTCGAACGGCTTTGCAGGGACGAACTGGCTCGATGCCTCGCCGGCAAGGACACGGGCCATGTCCACCCCGAGATCCAGTTTGCGGACATGCGCGCCTTCGGAGAAGTCGAGCTTCTTCAAATCCACCCAGAAAACGTTGGGTGACGTTGCCGATTCGCCATAGAAAAGCATGCTCTTCTGATCCGCCACCACACGCCAGCGGGTCGTGGAAAGGTTAGGTGCTTCGGGAATGCTTACGCCATAGGGTGCCGAAGCGTTGCGGATAACGCTGAACACAGCAGCGGCGGCAATCCGAGGGTCGTCGCTTTGGGTCACCRCATTGATGTAGAAGCCGGCGCGCACAAAACGGTCTTCGGAACGGCCACTGCCGGGGAGGAATTTGAGGGAGTCGACCGCGCTCCAGTATCTCTGGTTGGCGAGCTGGTCGCCATAGGGCGGGTCGTTCGTTACCACCTGATACGCGCGGTCATGATGGATGCTAAGCTTTCCGTCGATCCACTCAAGAACGGCACTGTCACCGGTGGCATCGGAGAGCGTCAGATGCAGCGGTGCGAGACTGCCTGGACGGCCCGGCACCTCACCGCTTACCACCTCCACGGCATGGCTGCGCGCGTATTCGACGCCCTCCGAGACCGTTGCGAACTGATCGAGGTAGAACTGCGCCCAGATCGAGAGGGACATACGAGGCGTCGTCCCGTCGTCCTCCGGGAACTTTGTGGCGTTGAGCCATAGCAGGCTGGCGTTGAGGCCGGCTTCGTTCATGCCGTCGACCGTAGAGATGTCATAGCCGGAGACGGCCAGGCTGCCGAACTTCGATGTCCATTCCATCGAACGCGAACCGGCGGCTCCATTTCGTTTCATCCCGCGAGGAAAGACCCAGAAGTTGCTGACCATCGGATCCTTGAAGTCCATGTTGCGGCCCGTGAGATTCCGCCCGTCAGGCCCCTGATAGACGACCCGTGTGCAGGCCTGGGCCTCGGCGGTCAGCARCGCCGCAGCGGCAGTCAAGGCGGCTAGAATGCGTGTGAATCGAGACATGTTGAACACCAATCCGTAAGAAAACTGCGCGAAACCTTTGCCGATCAGAACCGATAGGTCATGCCGAGAACCGGGCCGCTGAGGCGCGTGTCATAGACGTGACCGTTGTGATCGTAATCGACGTCGAGCACCTTGTAGCCCACGGAGGCGGAAAGGTGCTCGCTGAAGACGTGGTTGACGGTAGCCAGCGCCGACCATGTGAGATCGGAACCAGCGCCGAAGCCACCGATGTCGGCCTGCCCCTGAAGGGACAGCTTTTCCGTTAGGGGAAGGAAGGCGCGCAGGCCGACCAGCGGATCGACCCAGCCGAAGCTCTCGTCGTGGCTGACGGACCCGCTTATACCGCCAAGGCTCCCGGTAAGCTTTACATCGTTAGAGATGTACCAGAAGCGCGCGCCGCCAAGGGCATCGAGGGTGAACTGCTGCGTATCGATGACCCGGTAGCCGCCCATCAATGTCGCGGTGAATTGTTTCGTATCGACCTTCGCATCGATGTTGCCGCCCGACGGTATCACGCCGACGCCGGGGATCGTGAATGCCGGCAGCGGTCCGGTATCGTGGCTGTCCGTCGTATCGACATACATGATGTCGCCCGAGAAGACCAAGCGGTCGTAGCGTCCCCAAATATTGACGAAACCGCCGAAGTTTAGGTCGTCTATGACGTCGGAGAATGACTTTTCGACGCCGATGGTCGGGGCCCGCCCGAACGGCGAAATATGTCCATCGAGGCCGGCCGCCCACATATAGGGCGTGACCTGCAAGGCCCAGTTTGGAGGTTTCACCAGGCCGTGATCTTCCGGCACGTCGAGGGTAGCGTCCGCGCCATATACGGAATGTGCGCTGCAGAGGGATAAGGCAATGACAACGGCATACCAAGGCGACAGAACCGCGCCTATGCGGGCGAAGATTGATTGCTCTTGGCGATTGCGACAGGCGGAGTCCCGAGCCTGGATCAGGTGTTGATAATTTTCGCCAAATCGCAACAGCACGATAGCCCCACACTAATTGCAACTATGTTACGTAGACTGACGAAGTTCGTTAAAATCAGTTGTGTCGAGCGCTGTGTGTCCTGGTTTTGCAGAGTTCCCAAAAACCTGCGACAGATATGATCCAAGACCACTGCGATCTGCAAGGTCCGCTTTAAGCGTTCTCCCCTCCTGCCATGAATAGCAGAGATGAGGTCGGTAGTTGCCCCTAGCAACCTCGAAGCGGACACGTTCACCGTTCACCACCTTCGCCTTTGGAAAAACGGCCTGCACATCAGCAGTACTCGCCCAATGCGAGCCTCGCGTTRCCTTCCTTCTCGGCCATTGCATCGCTTGGCCCCATTGTCCACGAACCTTACGCCGCAGACAATGTGACAGCGCCGTGGCCTAGACGGAGAGCTGTGGGACGGCTGCGAGCAGCATCTTCGTGTAGGCGTGGGCAGGTTCGTCAAACAGCGTGCTCACCTCCGCCTCCTCGACGATCTCACCGCGCCGCATCACCACGACGCGGTCGCAGAGGTGGCGGACCACGGACAAGTCATGGCTGATGAACAGCAGCGTCAGATTCAGGCTGCGGCGCAATGTGATCAACAGGTTGATGACCTGCGCCTGGATCGAAACGTCGAGCGAGGCCACCGGCTCGTCGCAGACAATCAGTTCGGGCTGCATGGCCAGCGCGCGGGCAATGGCGATGCGCTGGCGCTGTCCGCCGGAGAACTGGTGCGGATAGCGGTCGGCGAGCACAGGGTCAAGCGCCACCGCCTTCAGCCAGCGGTTCACATAGGCGCGTGCTTCGGCGCGGCTGCACAGACGGTGCGCGATCGGACCTTCGGCCATGGACTGGAAGATCGTGCGGCGCGGATCCAAAGAAGCGTAGGGGTCCTGGAAGATCATCTGCACATTCGTGCCAAGCTTGCTACCGTCGGCGCGCACGACGCGCCCGTTGACACGCACCGCTCCGCTGGTCGGGCTGYACATGCCGCAGACGATGCGCCCGAGCGTCGACTTGCCGGAGCCGGATTCGCCGACCAGCCCAAGCACTTCACCACGCGCGATAGTCAGCTTGGCGCCGTTGACCGCGTGCACGACCGGCGACGGCCTAGCGAGCCCCAGCCGCTCGGCCAGACGGAAGCGACCCACTGGCTGCTGGAAGATCATGTCGACGTTGTCGACCTGCACGAACGAAGCATCCGATCCGGAGGGCTCGGTTGCGGGAACGGCGGTGGCCGGCGCATCGATCGGCCCCGCCGCCTCGGTCGTGGCCGAGTTCAGCAGCTGGCCGGGCTTGGAGCGCGACGGCAAAGCATCGAGAAGTTCGCGCGTATAGGCGTGTTGCGGCGCGCCAAGCACCTGATCCATTGGACCCGACTCGACGATGCGGCCATGGCGCATGACAGCGACTTTCTGCGAGATCGACGAAACGACCGCCAGATCGTGACTGACCCAGATCATCGAGATGCCGAGCTCGGCAACGAGCGCCTTGATCTCCTTCAGGATGTCGGCCTGCACCGACACGTCGAGCGCGGTCGTCGGTTCGTCGGCGATCACCAGCTTGGGGTTGTGCAGCAGCGCGATTGCGATGGCGACGCGCTGGCGCATGCCGCCGGAGAACTGATGCGGATACTGGTCGACCTTGTGCTCTGGGTCGACGATGCGCACCCGTGCCAGTGCCTCGACGGCGCGTCGCCTGACCTCGGCGTCAGAGGCCTTGTTATGGGCGCGGATCGCCATGCCGATCTGGTCGATGATCTTCAGCACCGGGTTGAGGGTCATCATCGGGTCCTGGAAGACCATCGAGATTTCGCGACCGCGGATTTTGCGCAGCTCCGCCTGCGGCAGGCCGACCAGCTCTCGTCCATTGAGCCGGATGGAGCTGCCGTCCTGTATCTTGCCCGGCTGATCGATCAGCCCAATGATGGAAAAGCCGGTGATTGATTTGCCCGAACCGGACTCGCCGACCAGTCCCATGATCTCGCCCTTGGCGAGAGAAAAGGAAATGCCGTCGACCGACTTCACCACACCGCGCTCAGTGTGGAAATAGG
>NZ_JBFUKO010000355.1:0-5535 GCF_056400805.1 Aminobacter sp. P4_H6_2 | reverse complement strand
ATGAAATCGATATTCACGGTAGAGCATCGAAATTCATGGCAGAGAGTCAGCAGGAGCCATTTTCAGGCGCCGTGAGTGTTTTTCACAGTCGCGGGATGCCGGAAGCAGCCACACCGGTAGGCTACGCAGCTCTCATCGATGCCTACGATCTGGCCGTACCGATCCCACTAACCCTGGCGGCCATTGGTCCGCGCCACAAGGTCTATGAGGCCGATGGCTGGAATATCTACACGCCTCGCCATGCGCCCAGTGCCGATCTTAGCGGGCATCTGACCTTCGCCCTGCGCTATGAGGGGCTGGATCTGGCCGTGCTGAAGGAGCTGTTTCGCGCCACCGGTTCCGAGCCGATCGTCGATATCGTGCGTGCGACGCCGACGGGCGCTTATGCGCGCCGGCTGTGGTTTCTGTACGAATGGCTCCTTGACGCACAGCTCGATCTTCCCGATGCTGAGCAGGGTGCCTATGCCTTGGTCGTCGATCCTAAGCACCAATGGGCGACGAATGGCACAACCTCGACCCGCCATCGGGTGAAGAACAACCTGCCGGGTACGCCGGCGTTCTGCCCAATGATATTCCGAACGCCCGCGCTAGAAGCATTCGTCGCTCGCAATCTGGCTGAAGAAGCTCGACGTCTGGTCGCTGAGGTGCCAGCCGACCTGCTGGCGCGGACGGCGGCTTTCCTGCTGCTGAAGGATTCGCGGTCGAGTTTCGAGATCGAAGGTGAAGATCCGCCTCAGGACCGTATCCAGCGCTGGGGGCAGGTCATCGGGGAGGCGGGCCGCCGTCCGATCAACCGCGACGAACTTCAGCGTTTGCAGCGCATCGTCATCGGCGACGCGCGCTTCGTGCGCTTGGGATTGCGCGTAGAGGGCGGCTTCGTCGGTGAGCATGAACGCAATACAGGCGCGCCCATTCCCGACCATATCAGCGCGCGGCATGAGGATTTGCCGGAGCTGATCGAGGGCTTGACTGCCTTCGACAGAAGCGCGGCCAGGGGGCTCGACCCCGTTATTGCCGCCGCCGGCCTAGCGTTTGGCTTTATTTATATCCATCCGTTCGAGGACGGGAACGRCCGCCTTCACCGCTATCTCATCCATCATGTGCTGGCCGAGCGTGGTTTCAATCCGCCAGGCCTGGTTTTCCCCGTCTCTGCGGTCATCCTCGACCGGATCGACGACTACCGGAAGACGTTGGAAAGTTACTCGCGTCGTCTCATACCGCATGTTCGATGGCGGTCGACCGATCGGGGCAATGTGGAGGTGCTGAACGAGACGATAGACTTCTATCGCTATTTCGACGCCACCCCTCATGCCGAATTCCTGTTCGCCTGCGTGGCGCGCACGGTAGATGTCGATCTGCCGTCCGAGACCGCGTTCCTCCGAAGTTACGACACATTCAAGGGTCAGGTTCTGGGCATGATCGATATGCCAGACAGGCTACTTGATCTGTTGTTTCGGTTTCTGCGCCAGAATGACGGCCACCTTTCGAAGCGGGCGCGCGAGCGCGAATTCGCGGGGCTGACGGAAGACGAGGCCATTCGGATCGAGGGAATTTTTGCCGAGCTCCGCGCTGGCTTCTGAGGGCATCCTCCGGCTTCCAAAGAAGCGCCCGACCCTCCTGTGCGAAGGCCCGGCCAGGTTGCGAGAGCGAGTCGGTCAGATGCTGCAGTCGGCTCTGTACTTTCCAGGGCCGTTGCGCATCATGAACMCTTAGATGACCCGATCGCCGGCGGCCGCCTGAAGCTGCCGTAGCCTTCGGAGATCCTGTGTCTGGCATAGTCCGGTCCGAATTTCTTCACCCAGCGGCGGATCTTTTCATAGGAAACGACGATGGCACGGTCCAGCAACATCTCTTCCACAAGACGCAGGCTCAGCAGAAATTGGAAGTAGAGCCAGACCGCATGAGCAATCACAGCGAGTGAGAAACGACGACGCTTGTATCTGAAAAAGGGCTGGATCATGACCGCCAACTATCAGCCAACAGCTTTATCTCGGGTGAACCTGACATCGCACTGACARGCACTCGCACGCGCATGGTGGACGACATTTGAGAACGCGGAAACGTCTGCCGCAGGCAAACTGAACGTTCAAGAAGTCCAGCGACCAGCAGGCGCTCACCTCGCTTTGAGCGAGATAGGCGCACGCGCCCACAGCACGCCGCCAAGCTTTTCGGAGCGTGACGTCCAGCAATTGTAAGGGGCCGCGCAAGTCTTGAAGCGTCCGGCCATTGCGTTCTTGCCGCGACGATCTACTAAATCAATTCGAACCGACTCGCCAATCAGTATTGCTGCAACTTCTGATCGATAAACATACAAGGGGACCCATGCCGGAACGCTATCTGTCACCAGCGCTTCATGATCAGGATGCGATGACGCTACTGATGGCGCCGTTGGTTGGCATTGAAGCCAAGATCTACAATGACCTGTGGAATGCGGTGATCAACCGCAAACTCAGACCGGGCGCCAAGCTCGAAGAATCCGTGATAGGGGAGATCTATGGCATCAGCCGTACGGTCATCCGCAAGGTACTGTTCATCATGGAACAGGAAGGCATTGTCTCATTGCCGGCCAACCGCGGCGCCTACATCGCTTCGCCATCGTTCCGAGACGCTGAGGAACTCCTGGAATCGGTGTCTGCGGCGCTCATCTATTTCATAGGCGAACTGGCGACACACCCAGAGCGCATCACCAAGGAACAACGCAATAAGCTCGCCGACCACATCAAGGCCCGAGAAAAGGCCAACGCCAACCAGGATTTCCATACCGCACGCCGGCTGAACAACGAGTTTTGCCTGCTTCTCGCACTTATCCATGGCAACCGGCTTATGGCGGGCGTATTCGACAGGCAGATAAATCTCTACACTGTTGCGCTTGCTTCGTATCAGGTAGCTCCCCCGCCTTTCAGCCGAGCAGAATTTACGACAACGCTGACCCGCCATATTTTCGACGGTGAGCCGGCCGAGGCAGTCGCCTATTACCGCACGGTCTACGACGCAATCCGCCGCACATTGCGACCAGACGGGGCAAGGAAGAGATCGATCTTCGGGCGATCCTGACGGTAGCGTCGCGTTAACGGAATGAGATGGTCGGGCCGAGGGTGCGCAGGGAAGCAAGTAGCGCCGCGTATTTCATCGACCAGTCGTCGCCGTTGCTGGTGAAGGCGATTGCGCACTGGCCGGAAAGGTGGATCTGGGTCCGTGTGTCCAGGCGTGACCTTCAGGAGGCTTGTCAACCAGCATCGGGACGCGCAAGGCGCGACGAATTAAAACGGCGGCGTAGACTACTCCAGTTTTGACTTGGCCGGCGCTTCCCGGCTGAGTCCTCCAAAGCCGCCCCAGCCTTGCGGGCAGACTCCGCCGCAGAAAAACACGATCTGGCCGGAGTTGCTGTCTCAAGTGGAGCCTCGCAGGCCGACCCCAATTGAACCAATGAAATCCTGCCATGCACGTTGATGCTGTATGCAGGTTTTCATGTTTCCAGTCCACCAGGACCATTGATATAAGCCAGGTTTGCCGCCAGGAGACTTTGCCGGATGCCCCAACGTTACCTTTCCCCAGCGCTCCATGGTATTGGTGCCATTTCGCTGACAGCTCCATTGATCGGTGTTTGAAGCGCTGATCTACGACCGGCTGTGGAACGCCATCCTTGACCGCAAGATCCGCCCCGGCACAAAATTGGCTGAAGACGAGATCGGCGCTGCCTTCAACATCAGCCGGACCGTCATCCGCAAGGTTCTGTTCATTATGGAGGAGCAGGGGATTGTTCATTTACCTCCCAACCGCGGTGCCTATGTCGCCACGCCGACGCCGGAGGATGCACAGGAAGTCCTCGAAGCCACCCGCGTCATCGCCATGCATGTCGTGGGCGAGCTTGCTAGGGCCCAGACCCATAAAAGTGTTGGCATCACCTCAGGTTTGTGATTCACGACTTCCGAAAGGGAGGGGTAATGAATCGGGACCATTTCTGGCTCACAGAAGAGCAGTTTCGCCGTATCGAACCTCATCTTCCGACTGACACGCGGGGCAAGGAACGCGTCGACGACCGGCGTGTGATCAGCGGTATCGTTCAAGTTCTGAAGTCAGGCGGGCGCTGGGTCGATGCGCCGCCGGACTACGGGCCGCGCAAGACGCTCTACAATCGGTATGTCCGCTGGGCGGCCAAGGGTGTGTGGACGGATCTCTTTCACGCGCTTGCCAGTGCCGGTGGTCCGCCCGAGCAGGTTCTGATCGACTCGTCCGCCGTGAAGGCGCATCGCTCGGCTTCGGGCGGTAAAGGGGGGAGCAAAATCAGGCCATCGGGCGCTCGCGGGGCGGCCGCACGACCAAAATCCATGCCCTGACCGATCGTGCATCGCGCACTGCCCGTTATCGCTTGCATGCTGACCGGTCAGCTGGCGAACGTTCCCGTATCTGATCTTACAGGAGGATTACGGGATGAAACTGTTCATTGGATTGGATGTGTCGCTGGCGAAGACCGCGATCTGTGTGGTCAGCGAGCATGGCAAGATCGTGAAGGAGGCGCAGATTGCCAGTGCGCCCGAAGCGCTTGTGCGCTGGATCAGGGAACAGGATGGCACCATTGCCGCCATTGGCCTTGAGGCAGGCCCCTTGTCGCAGTGGCTGCATCGCGGGATGACCGAAGCGGACTTGGACGTCGTGCTGATGGAAACCCGGCAGGTAAAAGGGGCGCTAAAAGCAATGCCGATCAAGACGGATCGGCGGGATGCCGAAGGTATCGCACGGCTACTCCACCTCGGGTGGTTCCGGCCCGTTCACTGCAAATCCGTCTCATCGCAGGAGGTCCGCGCCGTGCTCGGAGCTCGCAAGGCCATCCAGCAGGGCATGATCGCTTTGGAGATGTCTCTGCGTGGGATGCTGCGGAACTTCGGGCTCAAGGTCGGCGCCATATCTCGCGGCAGGTTCGACCTTCGCATCCGGGAACTGGCGTTCGGCAATCCCATGCTTGAAGCCGCGACAGAACCGATGCTTCGGGCGCGGGCGTCCTTGCGGCATGAATTGGCAGGGCTAGAGCGCCACGTCCGCAACTTGGCTCAGGATGACCCGGTATGCCGTCGGCTGATGTCCATGCCAGGGATCGGTGCAGTTGTGGCGTTGACCTACCGATCGGCAATTGATGATCCCGCCCGGTTCACTTCATCGAAGAAGGTAGGGCCATGGGTAGGCCTCACCCCGTCGCGCAACCAGTCAGGCGAGCGCGACGTCTCAGGCGGCATCACCAAGGCCGGCGACGTCAACCTGCGCCGGGCGTTGTGTCAAGCCGCGACCGTCATGATGCACCGGGGCCGCTCGACATGGCTGAGAACCTGGGCAGCACAGGTCGCTCGCCGCCGTGGCCGGAAGCGCGCCATGGTTGCCTTGGCCCGGCGCGCCGGTGTGATCCTTCATAGGATGTGGGTCGATGACACCGACTTCCAGTCGGACATGACGGT
Source organism: Aminobacter sp. P4_H6_2 (assembly GCF_056400805.1). NCBI lineage: Bacteria > Pseudomonadati > Pseudomonadota > Alphaproteobacteria > Hyphomicrobiales > Phyllobacteriaceae > Aminobacter > Aminobacter sp. P4_H6_2. The sequence continues at coordinate 88 of NZ_JBFUKO010000355.1, read as the reverse complement.
GCCACTTGCGGCCTGAAGACCTGAGTTCCCAACCGTTGCCTGCCTGACAGCAGGCCCTCGAGGTCCCCCCAGGGACGCGGTTCCGATG
>NZ_JBFUKO010000354.1:0-5539 GCF_056400805.1 Aminobacter sp. P4_H6_2 | reverse complement strand
GCATCAGCGGCGCCATGGCCGGCCTTGCCGGAGCCTTCGAGATCGCCGGCGTCACCCACCGCCTCTACCAGAATATTTCGCCCGGCTATGGCTTTGAGGGAATTGCCGTCGCCCTGCTTGCCAACAACAACCCGATTGGCGCGATCTTTTCGGGCATCTTGTTTGCCGTGCTCCGCTCCGGCTCGGAATTGATGCAAATCACGGCCCAGGTGCCGCAGGTGCTGGTTTCGGTGATCCAAGGCATCGTCATCTTGTCGGTTGTCGGCTTCGGCGTTTACCGGTTCCGCACAGCTCGCCCATCCGAATAGGTGAAACATGGAAGATGTTGCAACTCTGAGCTTTCTTGCCACCACGCTGGGCGCCACCTGGCGGCTCGCGACGCCGCTGATCTTCGCCTCGATCGGCGAAATCTTTTCGGAACGCGCCGGCGTTCTCAACATCGGCCTGGAAGGCGTCATGTTGGTCGGTGCCTTTGCTGGCTTCGCGGTGGCCTTTACGACGGGAAGCATCCCGCTTGGGCTGCTCGCAGCAATCGGCGGCGGCATTCTGATTGGGCTTTTGTTCRCCTTCTTCACCATCACCATCAAGGCCGATCAGATCGTCGTAGGCGCCGCGATCAATCTCCTGGGGCTTGGCCTGACGGCGTTTCTATTCCGCGCCTATTTTGTATCGACTGGCAAGGGCGTCGAGATCGCCAAGCCGCTCGATATCCCCTGGCTCAGTGACCTGCCGTTCTTCGGTGAGGCGTTCTTCCGCCAAAATGCGCTCGTCTACAGCACCGTCCTTGTCACCGTGCTTGCGGTGTTCGTGCTTTACAAGACGTCATTTGGCCTCACTCTGCGGGCCGTCGGTGAGCATCCCAAGGCCGTCGATGTCGCCGGCCGTAGCGTTGCGCTCTATCGTTATGGTGCGGTGCTGATCGGTTGCTCTTTGGCCGCATTGGGCGGCGCTTTTCTGACGCTTGGTCACTCAAATCAGTTCGTCGAAGGCATCACCTCGGGTCGTGGTTTCATAGCCCTTGCGGTCGTTGTCTTCGCGCGCTGGTCGCCGATTGGCGCCTTCTTCGTCTCGCTGCTGTTCGGTCTGTTCTACTCGCTCCAGCTCCAGCTCCAGGCGCAGCCTATGCTGCTGGTGCCTTACCAACTGTTCCAGGCGCTGCCTTATGTGATGACGATCATCGCCCTGATGCTCGTGCGCAACAAGGTCGACACACCGAGTATGCTCGGTGTGCCCTACAAGAAAGCTTGAGGAGACCAACATGAGCGGCAAGCCATTGCTTCTGATGGAAAACATCCACAAGCGCTTCGGTGACATCGTCGCCAGTGCCGGGGTGACGTTGGACGTCGAAGAAAACGAAATCCACGCGCTGCTTGGCGAAAACGGCGCTGGCAAGAGCGTTTTGATGAGCATCCTGTGTGGCGTGCTTTCGCCGAACGAAGGTCAGATCATCTTCATGGGCAAGCCGCTTAAGCTCGGCTCGCCGCGCGAGGCGATCAAGCACCGCATCGGCATGGTGCACCAGCATTTCATGCTGGTTCCCAATCTCACCGTTGCCGAAAACTACGTACTCGGCCACGGTTCGCCGTTCAAGCTTATCAACGACATGAGCGACGTGAATGCGCGGATAACCGCTCTCAGCGATCGCTATGGGCTCGACGTCCAACCTGACGCCCTGGTCGCAAATCTTTCGGTCGGCCAGCAGCAGCGCGTCGAGATCCTGAAAGTGCTGTTCCATGGCATCGATCTGCTCATCCTCGACGAGCCGACGGCGGTGCTGACGCCCCAGGAAACGGACAGGTTGCTCGAACTGCTCCGCGATCTGGTTGCCGACGGCAAGACGGTGATCTTCATCTCGCACAAGCTTGACGAGGTGATGCGGGTCAGTGATCGGGTAAGCGTCATGCGCGATGCCAAGGTCGTCTTCACCACCCAGACGTCGTCAACCAATCCGCGCGAACTCGCACGCATGATGGTTGGCCGTGACGTATTGATGGACCTGCCGCGAACGAAGCTTTCTGCCGGCCGGCTTGTATTGTCGGTCGGGGACCTGCACTGCAAAAACGAGCTCGGCTTGCCGGCCGTGCGCGGCGTGTCCTTCGATGTGCGCGAAAGCGAGATCGTCGGTATCGCCGGCGTCTCAGGCAACGGCCAGACCGAACTTGCTCTGGCGCTGACTGGACTGCTTCCCATCACGTCCGGTAGCGTACGTCTCAACGGTCAGGAAATGCGTGGTCTCACGTCACAAGACGTCAACCAGCTGCCCATTTCCCACATACCCGAGGACCGTCACAAGATGGGTATCGTTCTGCCGTTGCCGCTGACTGAAAACGTCCTCCTCCAGCGCTACAACCAGCCGCCTTTCAGTTCGCGCGGCATGCTCGACTTCAGCGAAGTAACCAGCCAGACGCGAGAATTGATGCGGCGCTTCAAGGTCAAGGCCTCTCATCCCGGCGAGCTGATCCAGAACCTCTCAGGTGGTAACCAGCAGAAGCTCGTTGTCGGGCGAGAACTTGCGCGCCGCTTCGATTTCCTTCTTATCAACCAGCTGACGCGCGGCATCGACATCGGCGCAACCGAGCTGGTGATGCAGGAGGTCCTGAAGCAGCGAGAGGCAGGCAAGGCGATCCTGCTGATCTCCACCGAGCTGGAGGAGCTTTTCGCCATCTGCGACCGAATTCTGGTGATTTACGAGGGCCGCATTCTTGGCGAGCTGCCGCCTGATCGTAGCCGCCTCGACGAAATAGGCCTGCTTATGGCCGGCAATGTCAGCGAGGCGATGGCTGCAAGCGAAGCCGTCCATTGATCAGGCCGCGTGTTGTCGTCTTGTTATTGAATGTCTTGAGACAATTCTGCTCATTATGATGGATTGCATAAGAATTGCGGCAGTTGTCTATTCTTCTGCCAGAAGTCCCGATGCCCGGGGCTCGCAGACCAGGTGACCACGCGTGAATGTGACGCTCCGGCAATTGCAGGCATTCATCGCGGTGGCGGATCTTGGCCGTTTCAACTTGGCCGCAGGCGAGCTCAATCTGACACAATCGGCGATCAGCATTCTGATCAAGGAATTAGAAGTCGGATTGAACCACCGCCTGTTTGACCGGCACACCCGGATGGTCAGCCTGACGACAGCGGGCCGGGAATTCCTGCCCCAGGCACGAAAGGTCATCACGGATCTGGAGATTGYCGTCGGCAACATTCACGACCTTGCCGCCTTGCAGCGGGGTCGCGTGACTGTTGCCGCAGCGATCGTGCTTGCGGCCACGCTGCTACCGCCTGTCATCGCGCGGTTCGTCAAGCGATACCCCGATATTTCGGTGCAGATACGCGACATGCCAGAAGAAGAGATGCGGCCGGCGTTAAAGCGCAACGAGGCTGATCTTGGTATAGGCACCATTTCCGGCGACGATCCCGAAATCCAGACTAGCCTGTTGATGCGCGACAGGCTGATGTTGATCTGCCGATCCGATCATCGGCTGGCGCGGACGGGCAAAGTGCATTGGTCGGATCTGACAGGAGAAGCGCTGATCGGCCTTGCCAAGGACAATCCGCTTCGCGACCTGGTCGACCGCGCGCTAATCGCGGCTGGCACGGAGATGAAGACGAAGTACGAGGTGCGTTTTTCAACCACCGCCATCAGCATGGTCGCCGAGGGGCTAGGCGTTGCCGTGCTACCGGAAAATTCGCGCCAGCTCACCACCAACGTCGATGTCAGGGTTATCGAGCTGGTCGGTCCGGTGATCAGCCGCGACATCTCCATCCTTCAGCACCGGCAGCCGATGCTGTCGCCGGCCGCTGCCAAGATGAAGGAGTTTTTGTTAGAGGCCGTGCGGCACGAGAACCGATCTGCCGCGCGCTGAAGCAAGGAGCCTGTCGTTCGTCAGTTGCCCGAGCTTGGCTTCCAGCATTCACGCTGGTTCCAAGACGTTGGCGGAACGAGCAAGCTCGCCTCTTAGAAAATCCGGGTCATCGCGTAGCGACGCTCCCAATGTGGGAGCGGTTGAACGTGTCAGGGAAGGGCGGGGTTACTTGACCTTCCGGGCCCTAGCGGCTGGCTTCACAACTTGGCCAGGCTTGCGACCAAGGCCAGCCGCAAGGGCAAGCGCCGAACGGGTTGCAGCATAAGATGGCGCAACCATAGGATAGTCCGACGGCAGGTTCCATTTGGCGCGATATTCGTCGGGCGTCATGTTGTAGTGGACGCCAAGGTGGCGCTTGAGCGACTTGAATTGCTTACCATCTTCCAAGCAGATGATGTAGTCGTCGGTCACCGACTTCTTGATTGATACCGCTGGCGTCAGCTTTTCTGCTGGTGCCGGCTGAGGCGATGTCAAATTAGACAGCGATGCATGGATGCTGCTGATTAATCCTGGCAATTCACCGGCGGGAACTGGGTTGTTCGAGACGTATGACGCGACAACGTCTGCAGTCAATTCGATCAGTGCGTTTTGATTCACCAGTGCAATTTCAGTCATCACGTGCTCCGCTACGTAGATCCACTTTCTTTTGCTACAGGATGAGTTCTTTCAAAACAAGTGACTCGTTGGTAGTCAAACAATCTGATTTGGTATGATGCTGTAGCCAGGCGGTCCCCGTGCCACGACTGAGGATGGGGAACAAGTCCCGGCTTTGGAAAATACGTTCTATTGCAACAAGCGCATCTCGGCCTCGGCCTGCTCCAGCCAGAATTGCATGTCCATCTCACGATACATCGTCGCCGCAGCGGCTAGGTAGTGGATTTCAGCGTCATTGTGGCTTCGCCAGGAGGCGAAGGACGCTTGCCGCGCTTCGCTGCTGACCGATTTCGAGCGCCCTGCAAGCGCACGAGCAGCGTAATGCCAGCAACGACCCTCAAGTTACGCTCACTGCTCAATGTTTTCGGCCCGCAGCGGTCAAGTTTCCGTTTCAGCCTGATCTTCGCTGTTGCCGCGGCGCCAATAGGAAACAACGAGGTGCTCACGCTTTGATAGTCCACGTTCCTTTCGCAGGTAGGAGCGGATATCGCGAAAGGCGCCAAATTCGCAACCGACCCAGACAAAGACGCTCACGCCGTCGGTGGGGAGACGCACGTCGCGTACCGACTCGGTCAGCAGAGCACCCGGTTCGGCACCATTGCGGCAGAGCCAATGGAGTGGGATTGCGGCATTGATCTCCAGTTGCTGAATCTCGCGTGCATCGGGCACCTCGATCAACGCGACACCGCGCGCTGTTTCGGGCAAGTATTCAAGCATGCGCGATATTGCTGGAAGCGCTGTTTCGTCGCCGGCCAGGAGATACCAGTCTGCCTCGATCAGTCCGCCGCCGCCGGGACCGAATATGCCGATCCGGTCGCCGGGGCGCGCTGTCTCGGCAAAGTCCGATCCCGGCCCGGCATCGGCATGCAGGACGAAGTCGATATCGAGCGTGCCGGCCGCAAGGTCGAGAGCACGCACCGTATATTTGCGTAAGGAGGGACGCCGCTCGGGGTCTTCCCACCTGACAAGTCCGTTTGCGCCAACGTGCGGCCATTGCGGCTCGGCAAGCTCGGGATGCTGGATAAGGA
>NZ_JBFUKO010000353.1:0-5564 GCF_056400805.1 Aminobacter sp. P4_H6_2 | reverse complement strand
CCACTTCTCATTGCCCGAGATGATCATCTCTAGCTGAGCTGGCGTCCAGTTCCTCATACGGTCGTTACTTTGAAAACAATCCAGTGCGGATCGTTCGGGCAACAGTTCTTCGCCAAGTCCATCGCGCACAAAAAAGGCATTAAAGCCGAGCGACTGGACCCCTACCAACCGATATCCTTTGGCGCGGGCAAGCTTGGCGAATGCCGCAAGAGACGCTCCGCATCGGTAGGGCTGCACCGATAAGTCGAGCCTGTAGTCAAACCTTGTAACCTTGTACGACATGGAGATGCTTTTTTCGGGGCCACAACTCGTGTTGAATTCGACCACCACGACGCGTGGTTGAACACAATTCAGGGCCTTCCAGATCCAATAGTCATTGCCGTCAAGATCGAGGGACAAAAGGTCAATGGGCCCGCTGAAGCTGATAACAAGATCGTTGATGTTTTCGGCGCTAATCCAAGCATCAACCAGTTTCGGCGGCGCGACACAGGTGCTTCGGCAAGTCGCATAGAACGCTCGGCCATGGGCAATATTCTGGGCGTCGCCGTCAAACAAAAGGCCATCCCAGCCGTGGTTTACGATCAAGTTTGCTGCGTTGCATTCCGTTCCGTCGCCGGCGCAAATCTCGAGAACCTTTCGATTCGTCGTTCCCAGCAAGGAGAAAATACAAAAGGAGTATGCCATCCTCACCATTCTGAGAGTGACATTGGAATTCCACGTCTGGAAAACTAGGTTGAGCAACGCCGCTTTGAGCCAGAGTTTTGTACCCCTGTCGAAGTAGGAGTTGCGAGATCTGTACTGCAGCGTTTGGATTCACGAGAGTTCCCGGGTTAACTCTTTATTATTGCTGTGTTGGCCTCGTAGAAGTTCTAAAGGTGTTGGCGGTCTAGCCTAGTGTTTGCACAAAGGCGTCAGGGTGTCATACTGTCTAAGCTTTTGTTTTCAAAGATAGGTGCCTTCGATCCTCAGCCATCGACTCGACTCTTCCAGTCATCAAGCACGCCGGATAGCGTTTCCTCAAAGCCTATTTCCGGTCGCCAGCCAAACATCCTACAAGCGGCCTCGGCACTTCCGCACGCCGTGGCTACTTCCGCTTTACGCAGTCGGTCAGGATCGACATGAATTTCGACTGCCAATCCCGACAATTTGATCAATGTATCTAGGACGGCGCTGATTTGGTGAACCTGGCTGGACGCGAGGTTGAAGACTTGTCCATACGCCTCAGGCACTTCCAAGAGCGCGGCATCCGCGTAGGCACGAACGACGTCGCGAACATCCAGGAAGTCCCTATACGCCAAGAGATTTCCCACATTGATGACTGCAGGGCTTAAACCCGCAGAAATTTCCGCGACCTGCTTTGCAAAGGCCGGCACAACGTAGGCATCGCTCTGTCCTGCGCCGGTATGGTTGAAAGGACGGAAGCGGATTGACTTCAGGCCGTCACGAGCCAGCTGCCCCACGAGAATGTCCGCCGCCGCCTTTGTTGCGCCGTACACATTCATCGGTTTTAATAYGGCGTTTTCTGTGACGGGCGCGCCAGGCACGTCGTTGAACGACGCCCCATAAACTTCGGAACTGCTCGTGAAGACGAAACGGGCTTCGGGAGCACTCTCCAGCACCGCGTAGGCAAGGTTCATCGTTCCATTCAGATTAACGTCCCAAGCCCGCTTGGGCGCATCGCGGGCCTCCGCTGGCGCGGCTACGGCCGCCAGGTGAATTACGGCTGTGGGCCGAACCTCATGGATCAGACGAGAAACCTGATCATAGTCAGTGATATCGAGGTTTCTGGCGCCGGATTTCCCGTGGCCTGCAGCGAAAACCTCTAACCTTGTCGATTGCGCGCGCGCCGCCAGCTCGCGCTGAAGCCAGCCGCCCACAAAGCCAGTCGCACCGGTAACAAGGATACGGTTTTCAGCTGGCATGTCAGAGCTTCATCACATCGCTGCAGCCGGCCATTAGACGAGCCTTGCCAAGCGCTTCAGATCTGCTTCGACCATTTCCACGATCATCTTTTCGAGGGAAATCTCTGGCTGCCAACCGAGCTTGGACTTCGCCTTTTGCGGATTGCCCAGCAAGACGTCGACTTCGGCGGGGCGGAAAAAGGCTGGATCGATGATCAAATGATCGTCGATATTGAGGCCGGCATGGGTAAAGGCGATCTTGCACATGTCGCGCACTGTCGTAGTTACGCCAGTGGCAACGACGTAGTCTTCGGCCACCTCCTGCTGCACCATCAGCCACATCGCGCGCACATAGTCCTTCGCATGACCCCAGTCACGTTTGGCGTCGATATTGCCAAGGCGCAACTCCTTCGCCAATCCTAGCTTGATGCGCGCCACGCCGTCGGTAACCTTGCGCGTTACGAATTCAATGCCACGCAACGGCGACTCGTGGTTGAAAAGTATGCCGCTTGATGCGTGCAGGCCAAAACTCTCGCGATAATTCACCGTCAGCCAATGGCCGTAGAGTTTTGCCACGGCATAGGGTGATCGCGGATAGAAAGGCGTTGATTCAGACTGCATCGGTTCCTGGATAAGGCCATACATCTCAGACGACGATGCTTGATAAAAGCGCGCGTCAGGCTTTTCCAAACGGACAGCTTCAAGCACGTTGGTGACGCCGAGACCGGTCACCTGGCCTGTCAGGATGGGCTGCTGCCAAGACGACTTAACGAAGGATTGTGCTGCGAGATTGTAGACTTCGTCGGGTGCTACTTCGCGTATGGTGCGAACCAAGCCGGAGAGGTCCAGCAAATTACCGTCGATAATGCGCACGTCTCGCGCAATTCCCAGCCATTCGAGGCGGGTCAAGTTCACATCGGAGGAACTCGAACGGCGGGCCAAGCCATGAACTTCATAGCCCTTGCCGAGCAACAGCTCTGCCAAATAGGCCCCGTCCTGTCCTGTAATACCGGTTATCAACGCTTTCTTGGCCAATTCAACTCTCCGCTTGGGTCTATTGCGTCCCTATGGAACCGCAAGAATTGTTTGCGTACTAAGGTTGTACCGATCGAATGCTCAACTTTAGCTTCGACCGTAGACATCCTCGAATCTAACGATGTCATCCTCACCCAGGTAATCGCCGCTTTGAACTTCGATCATCACTAATTGCATAATACCAGGGTTTTCAAGCCGGTGCTTGTTCCCGCAAGGGATATAGGTCGACTCGTTCGTGGTTAGGATAAGCTCCCGGTCGCCGTTGACCACTTTTGCCGTGCCGCTGACAACCACCCAATGTTCAGAGCGATGATGATGCATCTGGAGGCTCAGACTGGCTCCGGGCTTTACCTCGATCCGCTTGATTTTAAAGCGTTCGCCCTCCTCGAGCACGGTGTAAGTACCCCATGGCCGGTGCACGGTCCGATGCAAGCTGTGGGCTGCGTGTCCATTCTCTTTTAGATGCGAAAACAGCTGTTTCACATTCTGTACGCTATCTTTGTGGGCAACCAGCACAGCATCGGGAGATTCGACAATCACCAGGTCCTTGACACCAACCGTGCCAACAAGCCGGTCTGTGCTGTGGACAAAGCAATTTTCTGTGCCGACAAGGACGGTGTCGCCGTTCGATCTGTTGCCTGATGCGTCGGGGGCGATGAGATCGCCAAGAGCATTCCACGAACCGATATCGCTCCAGCCAATGTCGCAGCCCACGACCGCAACATTGTCAGCCTTTTCGAGCACGGCATAGTCGATGGAGTTTTTCGGGACCTGCGCGAAGAGTTCACGGTCAATCTCGAGCTTTGTACCGGTTGTCACAGGCGAGCGTGCCGAACTGAAAATGCTCTTTCTGCATGCTTCAAGAATTTCAGGGGAGTGTTTTTCCATCAGCCCGACCATCGTTCGCGCTGAAAAACAGAACATGCCGGAATTCCAATAAAAACGGCCTGAGGCGAGATATTCCCCGGCCCGCGCGCTGTCGGGCTTCTCGACGAAACGAACCACATCCGACCCGTCGGCCTCAATGTAGCCATAGCCAGTTTCGGCATACTCAGGAGTGACACCGAAAGTGACCAGCCTGCCACTTTGCGCCAAGTCGATAGCCTTTGCGGCAGCTTCACGAAACGCAACGACGTTGCGGATCATATGGTCGGCAGGAAACAGGACAATTATGGCGTCGTCGCCGAAAACCTGCTGGACATGAAGCGTTGCGATCGCTGTGGCGGCGGCCGTATCACGCCCCATCGGCTCTAGCAGGTAAGTGCACTCGATATCCGTACGGTCGAGCTCGCGATACTCGTCCTCTGTCTTGAAAAACAACTCGCGATTGGTGATCGTCAGAACGTGTTCGACATCCGTCAGCGTTGCAGCACGCAGGAAGGCATGCTGCAGCAGGCTAGCTCCGTCAGCGAGCTTGATAAAGGGCTTGGGGTGCGTCTCGCGCGAAATCGGCCAGAGCCGGGCACCTGCCCCACCGCTCATGATTGTCGGGATGATCTTCATTCGTGACCTATTTCCTTTGCGCGCAACACGCCTTCGGCACTGCGCAGTCCCCATTGCAAAATTTGAGCTGAGCGCTGCTCCGATGCGGCTTCAGCGTAACAGCGCAATTCCGGAGCGTTGCCTGATGCGCGATAGTGGATGACTTCTGCGTTCGAAAACTTGACCCGTATGCCGTCAATGTTGTCGCATTCCAGGATCGTGCCGAGCTCTGCGAAAAACCCTCTTCTTTGGTCAACGTCGAGCAGGCCTTGCAAAAACGGAGCGCTAGCTTCTGTGTTGACGTGTTCGATCCGGCCACTGCATGTGAAGCGCTGCGGAACGGTGCGTAGCAAGGCAGAAACTGTCACGTCCTCTTTGGCGGCCATGCCAAGCACACTCAAAATGGGCAGAATTGCGTCGCGGGTTGGAAGTGCAGCCAGTTGCCCACCGCTGGTCGCGAGCGGGGATCCCAAAAGCACACCGCCATTCGCTTCGAAGCCGACGACCCGTTGGAAGCCGTCGTTGCAGGCCGAAATCATTCCTTCAATGACGTACGGTGAGCCGACCTTGGTCCGATAAACCTTCTTGAACATGCCGCAGAGCTCGGTTGCGGTGTTCGATGTTACCGGCGTGACAACCGCGTCAGCTCCCAGGAAACGCGCGGTAAGCAGACCGATGGCGTCGCCGCGTAAAAAGTGGCCGTTTTCGTCGGCGATCAGCGGCCTGTCCGCATCGCCGTCGGTTGACACTAGCGCGTCTAGGCGATGTATCTTGCTCGCCTCCTTGGCAAACACGATATCTTCTGGGCGCAGAGCTTCCGTGTCGACTGGAACAAAGATATCCGAGCGGCCAAGGGCGACGACGTCAGCACCAGCCCGCGCCAGGATATCGACCAGTAAATCTCGCGCTACCGAACTGTGCTGATAGACACCGATGCGCCGGCCTTCCAAGGCGCCAGCACCAAGCAGGCCGTCCAGGCGTGCGCCATATGCTTCAAGAGCATGTCCGACGATGTCGACGGGCTCGGGCATTTCTACAGGCGGCACTTCGACGCCCAGGAAAGATAGGATTCCGGCCTCATCAGCCTTTTCGATCTCGCCGTCGGGACGATAGAATTTGAGTCCGTTGCGGTCAGCGGGGATATGG
>NZ_JBFUKO010000352.1:0-5573 GCF_056400805.1 Aminobacter sp. P4_H6_2 | reverse complement strand
GTCTCCGCCCTCTCCGATCATGTCGGGTTGGGCAAGCTCGGTCTGGCGGCGTTCTTCGCCTCACTTGTCTTTGCATTCATCACAGGAGCGTTTGGGTCAGGGCTGCTGATCGAATTTGGCCGCCGCCGAGGCGTACGAGCCATCTACGCCTACAGTATCGCGGTAGAAGCCGTCCTGTTGGTTATGCTGGGAATTCTCGATGTACTGCTACCAATGGTGGGCAGCGGCATCGTTTTGATCATGTGCCTGAGCTTCATCATGGGCATACAGAACGCGGCGTCTTCGCGAATATCGCAGGCAAGAGTAAGAACAACCCATGTCTCGGGAATGGCTACCGACATTGGTCTCGGTTTGGCGGCCTTGGTAGTCAGTCCTCCTGATCGCCCAGCAGCAGTTGCCCGTCTCAAGCTTTATTCCAGTACAATCGTAGCCTTCTTCATGGGCGGCGTCGTTGGCGTAGGCGTCTATGTCCTTATCGGTGGATTCCTCTTTGTCGCAGCTGCTTGCGTGCTGTTTGCAATCGCGGTGCCAGAGGTGCTGCGTGCGAAGAAAATAGGCGTCGCCCATTAGACTGTCGACTATAGCTTTCGCCGTGATCTTGTTAACCGATCGCGTGTGATCCCAACCAAGGCATTGCTCGGATCAGCATCTCCAGACGCTATCGCTTTTGTATAGTACTCGTAACCACCTGGTCCACACCCTGATCCTTGCCGGACGACACCACGATCAACACGCCAAGTCCGATCGCAATGGGCGCAAACAATAGCGCGACGTGCCCCAAACATTGAAGTGGCGCCCATCTCTCAGAAGGCTTCTGCTTTTCATCCATCGGGCGAGTCCTATCGGCTGCATTCAAGCCGTCGGTAGGCRCATCATTTGGCGCGAATGAGCCCCATCCACCGAGAGTTCGAGACACGGTTAAGGATGGGTGAAAGCGCAGTCTGGACGTCGTGGCAACAAGTCGAGCATGCCGACGATCAGCCATTTGACGAAGCACCGACCATCATCGTGACGACGACGAGCTTGCGGCCAGCGTTGGGGTGTCGATGCCTTCTTCGCGGAGTTGGGTAAGGAATGTGCGCGTTGGCAGGAACGCTCAAGCGTCGCCCCGCCGGAACGGTAAAGACTGAGTTCCGGCAACCCGGACCGAGGGTTCCTGAACTGCCCGTGCGGACCGTCGCGCTTTGGCAAGAATAGTTCGACTGATCTACATGCTCCCCTGATTAGTTCCTGCCACAAGAAGGTTGAACGGGCATATTTTTTGCGAATATCCACCAATCCATGCCGCGAAACTATTCAAATTTACACGCAATTCATCATTTCACTGCATTTTGCTGCCCCGGGGAAACTTCTTGTAAAGAAGCGGGGGATCGATATGTCGGCGAGCGCTGAGGCCAGCTCTAAACACCAGATGCTTGCGCATGGGCTCATGCGCAATACCAAGGCATCTTATGCGGCAGCGCTGATGCTGATCGCGTCGCTTGCGACCGCCAGCTTCTTCATGCTCAGTTCGGTCATTTCGGCAAACGTCCAGAAGACGGCCCTGATCGAACTTGGCGCCCGCCAGCAATTGCTGTCGCAGAGGATACTGCTGACCGCAACGGAGGCCTATACGGCCGATGCGCAATGGCTGCGCGCCCAGGCACGCCAGAATCTCAAGGCGGCGCTCGACAGTTTCCTCGCCAATGAGCAACTCCTACGCAACGGAGCGCCCGAGACGAGATCGCCGCTTCACCAACTTGAACTTTCCGAAGACGCGACCAAGCTCTTCAACGAAGCGCCCGGCCAGATCGAGGCGTCGACGCGAATGCTCTCGCACACGGTCAACTCATTCCTCAACCTGCTGCCTGTTTCGGTGTCCGCCGAGATGCCGCCTGATGCCACCGCCCACTTCGCCGCCCTCAGGCTCTATGTCGCCGAGAAAGCCCGGCGCGAATATGAGTCGCTAACCAGGTTGTTTTCATCAGAAGCTGCCGAAAAGGGCGCGGCGGTGGAGAAGATCCACCTGACCGTCTTCGTCCTCACCTTGCTGCTGCTGCTGGCCGAGGCCGTGCTGATCTTCAGGCCATTGGTGCGCAAGGTGGTGTCGTGCACCAGCGAACTGCTCAGAGCGCGCGACCAGATGACCTTTGCTGCCAACCATGATGCGCTGACCGGCCTCTACAACAGGGCATTCCTCAACGACTACATGGACACTGCTCTTGCCGCCGCCAGGCGCAAGGGCGAGAAGATGGCGGTCATCCATCTCGACCTCGACCACTTCAAGTCAGTCAACGACACGCTTGGCCATGCCGCAGGCGATGCTGTGCTGATCGAAACGGCAAAGCGCCTGCTGGCCAGCGTTCGCGATTCCGACGTCTGCGTGCGCCTTGGCGGCGACGAGTTCACCGTGATCTTGACTGATGTCGGCTCGGAAGCGGACGCAGAGGAAGTGGCGGCGCGCATCACGGCTGCTCTCAAGCAGCCGCTGGAATTCGCCGGGACCTCGCTGAAGCCAAGCGCAAGTGCCGGCGTGGCGCTATTCCACGACGCCACCAGCACCATCGGCGACCTGATCGTCAACGCCGATCTCGCGCTCTATCGCGCCAAGGCCGAAGGGCGTGGCGGCTATCAACTGTTTGCGGCAACGTTGCGCGACAAATTCGAAGAGAAGGCAAATCTCGAGCGCGAACTGGGCCAGGCCATCACCACCCAGGCATTCGCGGTTCATTTCCAGCCGCAGGTCTCACTCCAAAGCGGCAAGGTGATCGGCGTCGAGGCCCTGGTGCGCTGGGAGGTCGACGGCAAGAACATTGCTCCCGGCGAATTCCTGCCGGCGGCGGAAAAGGCCGGACGATGCCGGCGATCGGCCGCATCATTTTCGCCAAGGCGATCCATACAGGTGCCGGATGGCATCGGGCCGGCCTCCATTTCGGCCGGCTCTCACTCAACGTTTCGGCGCAGGAATTGCGGGAAGCAGATTTTGCCAGTCATCTTCTCGACCTTCTCAAGAAGGAAGGGCTACCGACGCGCCTGGTCGCGCTGGAGATCGTCGAGTCGGTCATGCTCGACGACGGAAACAGCGGCATCGGGTTGACGTTGAAGCGCCTGCGCAAGGCCGGCATCCGCATGGAGCTGGACGATTTCGGTACCGGCTACGCGTCGCTGTCGCATATCAGCGCCAACGAGGTCGACCGGCTGAAGATCGACCGCCGTTTTGTCCGCGACATCGACAAGAACCCTGCCAATTCCAAGATCGTCAAGGCGATCATCGAGCTGGCGCGCGGCTTGGGCATCTCGATCGTCGCCGAGGGCGCCGAGACCGAAGTCGAACTGACGTGGCTGCACGAGCTCGGCTGCCCTGCCGTGCAGGGTTATGGCATCGCCTTCCCTATGCCGGGCAGCCAGGCCGAGGCGTGGCTTGCCACGCGCAACGGCGCACCGCAGCGGGGCTCCAAAAGCAACGTCGCCTGAGCGCCAGGGCATCGGTGAAGTCTTTTTCGACGGTTGATCCAGGTCAAGGCGCTCCATCCACCTGGGGACCAGCATGCTCAACATTCCAGGATGGAGAAAAGACATGCCAACCGAGACTATTGTTACCGTCGCCGGCGTGCTTGCCGCTTTTGGTTTCTTCGCAATTGTGCTGGCCTATGCGAGCCTGACGTCAGAGCCCGTGCGCACACCAAAGAGGAAGTGAGGCTGGGCGGCGCGCCCACCAGAGCGGGGCTTCGCCCAAGCTAGATCCGTGCGTCGCCCAACGTCACTTGTGCCACGCCGACATAGGGATTGGCGTGCAACGCAAGGATCCACAGGCTGACGCTCGCGGTCACCGCGAATATGAGGATCGCCTTCCTGCCCGCATGGGGCCGGTCGGCGTGAACAGCTCCAATGACGATTGCCGACAGCATCGTCAGGAACAGCACGAGATACCATTTCAGCTGATTGACCGAGCTCGCGCCGATAGCGAGACGCGAATTGCGCGCATCCTGCAACTCGTCAAAATCCTGGACCATCTGGCCGATGATCGGGTCTGGAAGACCTGTTTTCGACAACCCGATCAAAGCAAGACGGATGTCCTGCAAGGCTTGCTCGACGGCCGGCTCGGGCGCTCGATTGGCGTTCGGCCATTCCGCCGCAACAACTGCGCCCTTGTAGGCTTGGAGGCCGTTCATCAACTCGGTGGAAGCAAGGGCCTCCGGCTTCGCCATGCCGGCAAGACGTATCATCGAGGAGCGCTCTGCGCTGGCGACCTCGCTGGCGCGCGAATTTACTGACCACACATCCGCCGCCGTGAACCCTAGGGATAGCGCCCATGCCGTGGTGATCGTTCCGACGAAGGCGGCGACCGGCATGGACAAGGGGTTGCGTTGCGCCTGCCGCGCAAAGATCGCCAGAAACGCCGTCCCCAGCAAAAACGAAATGACGCCCACCACGATAAAGGGAAGCATCATGACGACGGGCGACCAAGAAAATATTTCCACGATGCTACCTTGCCCCGATGGTATCTCTATTCATCGTGAATAAGCCAATTTCCGCTATCCTCAAGCAAAAAGCCCCGCGGAAAGCGGGGCTTATGCAGGTATGCCGTCAAGTCATGCTGCTTACGACCTCGGGCGTTCCTTTTTCGGATCGTAGTGKGCGARRGGCACGATGCGGGCSGGCAGGCGCTTYTGCTGGCCGTCGAGCTTGCCGATCTCGACCTCGGTGCCGACRGCGGCRTGYGTYGCATCGACACGGGCGAGCGCGATGTTCTTGCCCAGCACCGGCGAGCGCATCGACGAGGTGACCACGCCGATCTGGGCGCGGCCGATATGGACGCAATCGCCATGGCCGACAGCGACATTACCGTCGATGTCGAGGCCGACCAGCTTGTGGATCGGGTTGTCCTTGCGTCGGATCAAGGCTTCGCGGCCGATGAAGTCATCGGTCTTGGTCTTGAGCGGCACGGTGAAGCCGATGCCGGCCTCGAACGGGTCAGTCTGGTCGGAGAACTCGTAATTGGCAAAGATCAGCCCGGCCTCGATGCGCACCATGTCGAGTGCGGCAAAACCCATCGGCTTGAGGCCATGCGGCTGGCCGGCTTCCCAGACCGCGTCAAAGACCTTTTCGGCATCGCGCGGATGGCACCAGACCTCGTAGCCAAGCTCGCCGGTGTAGCCGGTGCGTGACACCACCACAGGCACGCCTTGCGCATCGCCGATGCGGCCGATGGTGAAGCGGAACCATTCGAGTTCCGACAGCGCAGGCTGGTGCGGCGGTGTCCAGATGATCTCCTTGAGGAGATCGCGGCTGTTGGGACCTTGCACCGCGATGTTGTGCATCTGGTCGGTCGAGGAGCGCACCAGCACCTTGAGGCCAAGCTTTTCGGTGACCTCGCGCAGCCAGACGCCGGAATAGTCGTCGCCGCAGATCCAGCGGAAGTTGTCCTTGCCGAGCCTGAGCAAGGTGCCGTCGTCGATCATGCCGCCATGCTCGTAGCACATGGCGGTGTAGACGACCTGGCCAACACCGAGCTTCTTGACGTCGCGGGTCAGCGTGTATTGCAACAGCGCTTCGGAATCCGGTCCCGTCACCTCGAACTTGCGCAGTGCCGA
>NZ_JBFUKO010000351.1:0-5627 GCF_056400805.1 Aminobacter sp. P4_H6_2 | reverse complement strand
AACGAAGTCTATGCCGAGATGGAAGCGACCAACCCCGGCTTCAAGAAGATCTGGGATTCGATCAAGGCGTTCCGCAAGGACCACTATCTGTGGGCACAGATCGCAGAGTACAACTACGACACCTTCATGATGATCCAGCAGCGCAACGGCAAGCTCTGATCTGATCGCGCAAAATCAAGTCGAACCCCGGAGCAGCTGCTTCGGGGTTTTTCTTTGTCTGCATCGCTTTTGGGGAAAGACGACGCGGAAATGAAAAGGGCGCCTCTCGGCGCCCTTTCACGTGAGCTGGACCGATCAGTTGAAGCTCGGCGGCTTTGTCAGGTCGTTGGCAGGTGCTGCGGGTGCCGTGCCAGGCGCAGGTGCGCCCAGCGGCGACAGGCCCAACCCGCCACCAAGTCCCGGCATCTCGGGCATCTTGAAGTCGACCGAGTTGGGATCGACCACCTTGCCCTTGTAGTGCATGACCATCTGAGGGAAGGCGATGGTCAGCCCGATCATGATGATCTGGATGCATACGAAGGGTACCGCACCCCAGTAGATCTGCCCCGTCGTCACCGGCTGGATGTTCTTGCCGGTGATGCGGTCGAGATAGGGTACGCGGGCGGCGACCGAACGCAGGTAGAACAGAGCGAAGCCGAAGGGCGGGTGCATGAAGCTCGTCTGCATGTTCACGCCCAACAGCACGCCGAACCAGATCAGGTCGATGCCGAGCTTGTCGGCGGCAGGCGCCAGAAGTGGCACGATGATGAAGGCCAGCTCGAAGAAGTCCAGGAAGAAGGCGAGCAGGAAGACGAGAATGTTGACGGCGATCAGGAAGCCGACCTCGCCGCCGGGCAGCGACACCAGCAGGTGTTCGACCCAGAGATGACCGTTGACGCCGTAGAAGGTCAGCGAAAAAACGCGCGCGCCGATCAGGATGAAGATGACGAAGGACGAAAGTCTCGTCGTCGATGCGAGCGCCTGGCGGATCACGTCGAGTGAAAGCCGGCCCTTCGCAGCGGCCATGATCAAGGCTCCGACCGAGCCCATCGCACCGCCTTCGGTCGGGGTGGCGATGCCGAGGAAGATAGTGCCGAGCACCAGGAAAATCAGCGCCAGCGGCGGGATCAGCACGATGATGACCTGCTGGGCCAGTCGCGACATCATGTTGATCTTGAGACCACGGTCGGCGATCGCGGCGATGTAGATGACGATGACGCCGACACAGGCGCCGAGGATGTCGGCATTGGCGCCATGCGTCGGCGACAGATAGACATGGGCGGCATAGGCGATCACCACGGCGAGCAGCAGTGCCGCAAACAGCGAGGTCACGCCGTGGCCGAGCGTGCGCGCCTCGAGCGGCAGTGCGGGCATCGACTTCGGCCGGATGATCGACATCAGAAAGATATAGCCCATGTAGAGGCTGGTCAGCACCAGTCCGGGGATCAGCGCCCCCTTGTACATGTCGCCGACCGAGCGGCCGAGCTGGTCGGCGAGCACGATGAGCACGAGCGAGGGCGGGATGATCTGGGCGAGCGTGCCGGACGCCGCGATGACACCAGAAGCAAGCCGCCTGTCATAGCCGTAACGCAGCATGATCGGCAGTGAGATCAGTCCCATGGCGATGACCGAGGCGGCAACCACGCCGGTTGTCGCTGCCAAAAGCGCACCGACGAAGATCACGGCATAGGCGAGGCCGCCGCGGATCGGGCCGAACAGCTGGCCGATCGTGTCGAGCAGGTCTTCGGCCATGCCGGAGCGTTCGAGCACGATGCCCATGAAGGTGAAGAACGGGATCGCCAGCAGCGTTTCGTTCGACATCACGCCCCAGAAGCGATCGGGCAATGCATAGAGGAGCGGCCAATCGAGGGTGATGGAGTTGTTGGAGTAGGGCGCGAGTTCGACGCCGATGAAGAAGAACAGCAAGCCGTTGGCGGCGAGTGAAAAGGCGACCGGATAACCAAGCAGCATGAAGACGATGAGCGAGAAGAACATGATCGGCGCCATGTTCTGGGCGATGAACTCCATCATGGGCGCACCTCGTCGGCGAGCGCCTTGCCTTCGAGTTCGGCCTGCTCATGGATCGAGATGAACGGGGTCGGGTCCTCCATATCACCACGCATGATGGCGATCTTCTTGATGATCTCGGAAACGCCCTGGAATGCCAGCTGCACGAAACCGACCAGCAGCAGCGCCTTGGCCGGCCACAGGATCAGGCCGCCGGCACTCGACGACATTTCGCCCGAGCGGAACGACAGGCTGACATAGGGGATGAAGTAAACGATCATCAGGATGACGAAGGGCATCAAAAACAGCAGGTGCCCGAGCAGGTCGATCCAGTGCTGCACCCGGCGCGAGAACATGCCGTAGACGATGTCGATGCGGATGTGTTCGTTCTGCTTCAACGTGTAGGCGGCGGCCAGCATGAAGGCGGCGCCGAACAGGTACCACTGCAGTTCCAGCCAGGCGTTGGACGACATGTTGAAGGTCTTGCGGATGACCGCGTTGCCAGAGCTGACCAGGATGGCAACCAGGATCGCCCAGGATACCGTCTTGCCGATCGCCTCGTTGATGCGGTCAATGAATCTGGATAGAGCGAGAAGCCCTGCCATGCATTCCTCCCTGATTTGATGGGGCAGCCGTTGTTCCCCGACGTTCTTTTTCCGGCACTCCCCTGATGTTCATGGGTATGCCGGTCACGGGTGTCGCGTCAACACAACAGCTGAGTGTCGTCAATCACCGCAAAAGCCGCAAAGGCTGGGAAAAGGTGCTGTGACGCTGCGACATACAACCAAAGTCGCAAGCAAAAACCGGTCTTTTAGACCGAGCTGGGCGCGTCCTTGCGGTCGCCGGTCAAGACCAGCATCGCTGCGAGCAGCGCATACATCCAGGCGTCGCGCCATTCGATCGGGAAGTAGCCGGCCCACAGTGCCTCGGCCAGGCCGAAGGCAGCGGCGCCAAGGGCTGCGCGACCGGGGGCGTAGTAGCCGCCGACCGCAGTGATGAACAGGATCTTCAGGCCGTAGACGAGGCCGGCGCCGAAACCGAGATTGCCGTAATAAAGTGCGGCCAGCACTCCGGCGAGCCCGGCGCAGAGGCCTCCGAACAGCAGAGCGCGATGGAAGACACGCGCTGTGTCGATGCCGCAGAGTCTTGCAGCGAGCGGGTCGTCGGCGACGGCCCGCCAGAAGCGACCGAAGTTCGACCGTGCCAGCAACAACGCGCCTGAGATGATGACCACTGCTGCAATCGTCGTGTTGATCAGCTGGATGACCGTGAGCGTCGCGACGAAGTTGCCACCCGAGGCGAAGACCACCGGTGTCGAAAGCATCGGTGGCAGCCAGTAGTCATGCGTGTCGGCAGCAATGCGGCTCAGTTCCATCAGTACCAGCAGCGCGCCTAGCGACGCCGCAACGATCGCGTTGGGCGAGCGGCTGGCAAGCGGGGCGAAGACGGTGCGCGACAAGAGCCGGCTGAAGAAGGCGGCGTAAGCGAGCGCGATGAAGATGCCGAAGGCGATGGTCACCGGCAGGGTCAGCCACAGCACCTGCCAGCCATAGACTGCTGCGAGGATCATGGTCTGGYCGCAGAAGGCAAAGATGCCGCCATAAGCCAAATTGGTGCGCTGGAGCAGGCCGTTGCCGAGCGCATATCCGAAGGCAAGCAGCGCGTAGATCGCCGCCGAATGCACGCCATTGAGGAGCTGTTGGAAGAAGTAGAGCATGCGCTGTCCGGCTGGGCGGGCACCTTCCGCGCCAGCACAAAATTGCGCTTCGAAATCTAACTTGTCAAACCGAGTTTACCAGTTAGATTTGAAACATGTCAGTTGCCTGGACCCGACATCGCTTCGCCGGCGGCGCGCTTGCGCTCGATACCGCCAACACGGTTGTGCTTCGCGGCGATACGGAGCGCTCCTTCRACCGTTTCGACGAACCAGTGGAGATCGCCCGCTTTGCCACCGCCGCCAGCAGCTTTCGAGCCGACGAGCTCAGGGGCAGGGCGCTTGCCGCGCCCGATCCGCATGCGATCGCCGGAAAAGTCATCGCCATCCGCGAGACAACGGACCGGCTGTTCCGGCGCACGGTGGCCGACGGGGGCCTGGCCGCAGCCGATATGCCAGTCTTCCTCAATGCCTGCGCCGATGGGCTCGCCGGCTCGCGAGAGTTGCTTAGCCCTGAAGCCCCGTTTGGGGTCTCGCCGGAACCGTTGGCCTTTGAGGCAGCACTCGCCGTTTCCGCACTGTCGCTGCTGTCGTCCGACACTATGTCTAGGCTCAGGATCTGCCCGAACTGCGGCTGGCTGTTCGTTGACCGCAGTCGCAACGGCAGCCGGATGTGGTGCGACATGGCCGTCTGCGGCAACCGCCAGAAGGCCAGGCGCCACTACAACAGGCGCAAGGAGGAGGTGGCGAATGCCTGAGCGGAGATTTTTGCGTGCCGCGGTTGCCCTTTCGGCGCTCGCCTTGATCGGGCTGGCCGGCTGCCGCGAAAGCGGCGGCGAGGGCGAGTATTTCGCGCTGTCCGGTCGCCTGTTTGTCTTCAATTACCGGGTCGCCACCGTGCGCTACGTGGTGACCTTGAGGCCGCTCAAGCCGATTGGCGCGGCCGAGGTCGCGGTGGCGAGTTTCGAAAACCCGGCAGGCGGCGAGCCGATCATCGTGAATCAGAAGATCTGGCCGATGAGCGAGAAGGTCACGATCGAAAGCCCACCGCTCGAATGCGTGGTCAAGGACCTGTCGTACAAGGTGTCGATTCGCATCGAGGATGCGAAGGGCAAGGCGATGCAGCTATTGGAGACAATGATGGCCTCGTCGCAGGACCAGTCGATGCTGCCCGACAAGCCGCTGGCTGTCGGACCGTTTTACGACCCCAATCCCGAGCTGAAAGGTCATCCCGATGGGCATGTACCCGGTGGCCGCGGTGTGCGCTGCCCGGCTTCGGCCTGAATTTCCGGCTGACGGAAATTTTCGTGCGCGCTAAGAGCATTCCCGTTCGCATTCATTCGCAGCGAGCGGTCGGGTGCATCTTCGATTGTACTTTTCCCCGTGCAAAGAAATTCGTTTGACGCGACAGTCGTGCCCAGAAAAGCTATCCCTAAGCTACCCAAGGTCAGCCGCCCGAATCGTGGGCGGTTCGGGCACAGGAAATGCGGATGACGCTTCACGACGTCGCTCTCGATGACAAGTTCGATCTGGGCAAGGAGCGGATCTTCCTCTCCGGCGCGCAGGCCGTCATCCGTATGCTGGTCATGCAGCGCGAAAGGGACCGGCTAGCCGGCCTCAATACGGCAGGTTTTGTCTCGGGTTATCGCGGTTCGCCGCTTGGCGGGCTCGACCTGCAGCTGTGGAAAGCCAAGAAGCAGCTCGCCCAATCTAACGTCATCTTCCAGCCCGGCCTCAACGAAGAGCTTGCCGCCACTGCATGCTGGGGGTCGCAGCAGGCGGAGATACTGGGCGAAGGCAAGCACGACGGCGTCTTTTCTGTCTGGTACGGCAAGGGCCCCGGCGTCGATCGCTCCGGCGACGTCTTCCGCCACGCCAATCTTGCAGGGTCGTCGAAGCATGGTGGCGTGCTGGCCCTGATGGGCGACGACCACATTGCCGAATCCTCGACCAATGCACATGCCACCGAGTTCCTGTTCGTCGACAC
>NZ_JBFUKO010000350.1:0-5658 GCF_056400805.1 Aminobacter sp. P4_H6_2 | reverse complement strand
CAGTCTTCGCATTCCATGCCCGGCCGAACCACGACGAGCGCTACCTCTCCGAAATCATCTCCGAAGACCAGCTCGTCCGCGCACAACTGCCGGTCATCGACAACCGCCTCAGGCAGACAGACTCAAAATACCGGCTTTTGCTCTCGGGCCACAGCCACCGTCCCGATATCATACGGCTGCCCGATGGCCGCATCCTGTTCAATCCGGGCAGCGTCGGTGCTCCTGCCTACCACGACGACAACGCCCCTGTTCATGTCTCCGAGCAAGGCTCGCCAATGGCACGCTACGGCATCGTCGAACTCGATGGCGCGGGCGAGGTCTTGGGCATCGACGCGCTCGCGGTCATGTACGATCACGAGGCTGCCGCCCGCCGCGCCGAAGAGAGCGGTCGTCCGGAATGGGCACACGCCTTGCGCACCGGCTTCATGCCGGACTGAGTACATCAGGCTGTTTGCAGCGGCCGTCTTCGTCTAATCTCCAGTTTCGGAGAACCGATGGGGGACGAACATGTTCTCGCGCATCGATCGCTGCAGCAACGTCGAAGATTTTCGTGCGCTGGCCCAGCGACGGCTTCCCGCGCCGATCTTCCACTACATCGATGGCGCCGCCGAAGACGAGACCAACTACCGCCGCAACACCGAGGCCTTCCATGGCTGCGACCTGGTGCCCAACGTGCTTGCCGGCGTCGAGAACGTCGACATGTCGGTCACGATAATGGGACAGAAGTTGGCGATGCCAGTGTTCTGCTCGCCGACCGCCTTGCAGCGCCTGTTCCACCATGACGGCGAACGCGCCGTGGCCCAGGCTGCGGAGAAGTTCGGCACCATGTTCTCGGTCTCCTCGCTCGGCACCGTCAGCATCGAGGAAATTGGGCGTACAATCAGCACGCCCAAAATGTTCCAGCTCTATTTCCACAAGGACCGCGGCCTCAACTGGAGCATGCTCGAGCGCTGCCGGGAGGCCAAATTCGACGTGTTTACGCTGACGGTCGATTCTGTCACCGGAGGCAACCGCGAACGCGACACGCGCACCGACTTCACCTCCCCACCCAGCCTCTCGCCGCACAGCCTCTTCAGCTTCGCCGTCCACATGGGCTGGAGCTTCAACTACCTGCTGCGCGAAAAATTCAGCCTGCCGCAGCTCGAAGGCCATGTCAGCGAAGGCACCAACATCGCCATCTCCATCGGCGACTACTTCACCAAGATGCTCGACCAGTCGATGACCTGGGACGACGCCGAGGCGCTTCGGCAAAAGTGGAACGGCCCGTTCTGCCTCAAGGGCATCATGAGCGTGGCCGACGCCAGACGCGCCGTCGCCATTGGCGCCAGTGCCATCATGGTGCCGCACCATGCCGGGCGGCAGCTCGACGGGTCGCGCTCGCCCTTCGACCAGATCTCCGAGATTGCCGACGCCGTGGGTGGTCAGATCGAAATCATCTGCGACGGCGGCATCCGCCGCGGCACCCACGTCCTGAAAGCCATTTCCGCCGGCGCCACCGCCTGTTCGGGCGGCCATCTCTATCTCTACGCGCTTGCCGCCGGCGGCCAGAAAGGTGTCGAAAAGGCGCTTGGCAACCTGCGCACCGAAATCGAGCGCAACATGAAACTGATGGGTGTCAGCCGCCTCGACCAGCTCTCGCGCGAAAACCTGCGCTATCGCTGACAGCAGCCTACGAAATCAGCGACGAAACCGGTCGAGGGTCGCGGTGAATATCTGCGCCAGTGCGGCAATCGCATCGTCACGGGAAATCCGCCCGGCGACGGCATCCTGCGATACCGCTTCGGCAGCGCCCAAAAGCCCTGAGAGGATCGCGCCGCTCAGTTCCTCGGGCAATTCAACAAAACGCGAAAACGCCTCGCGGTATTCGTTCAGATAGCCATCCCGCAGCGACTGCTTGAACCCTTCCATTTCCTCGGTGCCCGAAAGTGCCGCATAGACCGCCCCGACCTCCGGGCCGACCGTGTCAACGCAATTCACATAGGCCTCGCCCAAAATGGCCGCGACATCGCCCAGCGTCTTGCCGGCCGAGGCCAGCGCCTGGCGCTGCGCTTCCAGCTGCAGATCATTGTAGGCGGAAAACAGCGCCATCAGCAGCCCCGCCCTGGTGCCGAAATGCTCATAAGCGATTGGCTTGCTGACACCGGCACGTTCGGCAAGCCGGCCAAGCGTCAGCGCGTCGGTGCCTTCCTCGCGCACGATCTCCTGCGCGGTTTCCAGCAATTGCACGCGCCGTTCGGCCTTCGGCAGTTTTTTCGTCGCGGCTGCACTCATGACGATCATGGCTCCAATTTTTTTCCAAGCGCACTTGAATGCGGCTCTTGCCAATACATATTACCAATGGTAACTTACATAAAGTAACTTACCAATATTAACAACATAGCATAGGAGCGATTTATGACCATTGCAGCCCGTGAAATCCATTTGAAAAGCCGCCGTGCAGGATTGCCCGGCCGCGCCAATTTCGAACTGGTCGAACGCACGCTTGCCGCCCCRGCCCCCGGTCAGCTCCTCGTCCGCACTTGCTGGTCAAGCTCGCCTGATCCTGGGCGGCGATAGCACCCGCCGCCTCACCCCTCCATTCAGATATGACAGCGCCGCCCTTGCGCGGCCACAGAGGAGTTATGCCCAAATGACAACGCACAAGCCCGTACTTATCATCGGCGGTTCCGGTTTCGTCGGCGCCCTCGCCGCCCGCACGCTGCGCAAGTTGCACCCGGCACTGCCCATCGCCATCGCCGGGCGCAATCTCGATAAGGCAAATGCGGTCGCCAAGGAGATCGGCAACGCCGAAGCCATAGTCGTCGACCTCGACCGCCAGGACCTCGGCCTGCCGTCGGACAAAGGCTTCAGCGCCATTGCCATGTTCGTCTATGACGCCACCCTCAACGCCCTGCGTTACGCCCAGGCCAAAGCGGTGCCATATCTGAGCCTCTCCACCGGCATTCACGAAATCGGGCCGGAGATCGCCATTTATACCCACAAGGCGAACGCGCCGTTCCTCATGGGCAGCAGTTGGCTCGGCGGCGCCGCAAGCCTCGCCATCGTGCATTTCGCCAAGCAGTTCGAGACGGTGGATTCGATCGAGATCGCGGCCCTCCTCGACGAGCACGACATGGGCGGCCCCGCCGCCGAGGCCGATTTCAACCGCCTCACCATGGTGCCGAACACCCTGGTTATCGACGACAACAAATGGCACTGGACCGCAACAGGCGAGCAGGGCCGCACCGTGACCAGTGTCGATGGCAGGCAGGTCCCCGGCTTGACCTATTCGCCCTTCGACGTCTTCAGCCTGCCGGTCACGACGGGCGCCCGAACCGTGCGCTTTGATTTCGCGCTTGGCGAAACCGCAAGCCGCCATCGCGGCGAGCATTTTTCCACCGAGATCATGATCGCCATCTCGGGCAAGAGGAAGGACGGCACCGCTGGCCGCAGCCGCTACGAGTTCGTTCATCCCAAGGGTCAGGCGCCGGTCACGGCACTCGCAGTGGCGCTTGCGGTCGAACGCCTGATCGGCCTCGACGGCAAGGCCCCCGCAACGCCCGGCCTCTACTTCGCCGAAATGCTGATCGACGCGGACTATGCGATCAAGCGCTTCAAGGAGTTCGGCGCCAGCATCTCGCAAGCCTCATAAGTCGACCGCCAGTCCAAGGGCAGCCGTGAGTTACCGCGGCTGCCCTTTCGTTTGTCCGCCTTCACCACGCCAAACCCGCATTCCAGCACAGGAAAAGCGTTTTTCGGGGTTCCCCACTCCCAATCCTTCCCCTATAAGGCCCGCCTAGCCTGATACTCGAATCTCACTTGCGCACCGGCCCGGGCATTGCCCCGTCCCGGTTCTTCGCGCAGGCCTTTTTACGGACGCACACCATGCCAAGACGCACCGACATCAAGTCCATCCTGATCATTGGTGCTGGTCCCATTGTCATCGGCCAGGCCTGCGAGTTCGACTACTCCGGCACCCAGGCCTGCAAGGCGCTGAGGGAAGAAGGTTACCGGGTCATCCTGGTCAACTCCAACCCGGCCACCATCATGACCGACCCCGAGCTGGCGGACGCCACCTATATCGAGCCGATCACCCCTGAGGTGGTAGCGAAAATCATCGCCAAGGAGCGCCCTGACGCGCTGCTGYCCACCATGGGCGGCCAGACCGCGCTCAACACCGCACTTTCGCTGCGCCGCATGGGCGTGCTCGAACGCTACAATGTCGAGATGATCGGTGCTGACGCTGCAGCCATCGACAAGGCCGAGGATCGCTCGCTGTTCCGCGAAGCCATGGCCAAGATCGGGCTGGAGACGCCGAAGTCGATGCTGGCCAACGCCTCCGACGTCAAGGACGCCGACCGCAAGAAGCACGAGGCCGAGCGCGCAGCGCTCAAGGCGGAAGCCCCCGCCAATCTCGACGCCGCGCTCGACGCGCTTGAAACCCAGTGGAACCTCGGCGAAGGCGACCGCAAGCAGCGCTACATCAACCATGCCATGGCGATCGGTGCCCAGGCGCTCGACCATGTCGGCCTGCCCGCCATCATCCGCCCGTCCTTCACCATGGGCGGCACGGGCGGCGGCATCGCCTACAACCGCACCGAATTCTTCGAGATCATCGGCTCCGGCCTCGATGCCTCCCCCACCACCGAAGTCCTCATCGAGGAGTCGGTGCTCGGCTGGAAGGAATACGAGATGGAGGTCGTCCGCGACAAGGCCGACAACTGCATCATCATCTGCTCGATCGAAAACATCGATCCAATGGGCGTGCACACCGGCGACTCGATCACTGTCGCACCGGCGCTGACGCTGACCGACAAAGAATACCAGATCATGCGCAACGCCTCGATCGCGGTGCTGCGCGAGATCGGCGTCGAGACAGGCGGCTCCAACGTCCAGTTCGCCGTCAATCCGGCCGACGGCCGGCTCGTCGTGATCGAGATGAATCCGCGCGTGTCGCGCTCCTCGGCGCTKGCCTCGAAGGCYACCGGCTTCCCGATCGCSAAGATCGCCGCGAAGCTCGCCGTCGGCTACACGCTCGACGAGCTCGAAAACGACATCACCGGCGGAGCGACGCCCGCTTCCTTCGAGCCGTCGATCGACTATGTCGTCACCAAGATCCCGCGCTTTGCCTTCGAAAAATTCCCCGGCGCCTCAACGACGCTGACTACAGCCATGAAGTCGGTCGGCGAAGTCATGGCGATCGGCCGCACCTTCCAGGAATCGCTACAAAAGGCGCTGCGCGGACTTGAAACCGGCCTCACCGGCCTCGACGAGATCGAAATCCCCGGCCTTGGCGAGAACGGCGACAATGGCGACGACCGCAACGCCGTGCACGCCGCCCTTGGCACGCCGACACCCGACCGCTTGCGCATGGTCGCCCAGGCGATCCGCATGGGGACCTCGCTCGAAGACGTGCACGCCATGTGCAAGATCGACCCGTGGTTCCTCGAACAGATCGCCGCCATCATCGCGATGGAAGCGCGTGTGCGTGAGCACGGCCTGCCACAGGATGCCGACAATCTGCGCATGCTGAAGTCGATGGGCTTCTCCGATGCCCGCCTCGCCTCGCTCACGAAGTCCGAGCCGGAAGCCGTTCAGAAGACGCGCCAGAAGCTCGGCGTGCATCCGGTCTACAAGCGCATCGACACCTGCGCTGCCGAGTTCGCCTCGCCCACTGCC
>NZ_JBFUKO010000349.1:0-5662 GCF_056400805.1 Aminobacter sp. P4_H6_2 | reverse complement strand
GATGTAAAGCCCATGACCAACAACATCCGCGCTGTCATTTCGGTGTTGCACGGAATGGGGATCACCTTTCTCGGTGAYGGCGATAGATCCGTGGGTTTGGGTGTCTCTTTGAGTACAGAGGCGAACCGCACATAGAAAGACTGGTTTCACAACAGGGGGCGGAAGATGCCACGGCCTTATGTATCACGAGCCGCCATTTGGCTCGCTCTTAGAGGGCGCCCGCCGACGAAAMCGTCTCTCTTTGATGACGATCCACCGACCGCGAGCTACTTTTACATTTACCTCCGAGAGGAGAGCGGGCAGCGCCGTTTTATCGTTCAAGAGATGGACAAGGGCGGCGTAGGTGGGCTCTGGTTTGAGACCGAAAGGCAGGATGGAGAGGCAAGGGCTCTACTCAACTCACAACTGGCAAAGCTTCGCCCAACTTTTCGCTATCATTTTCGAGGCTACACATATCAGTACGAGAGTCCCCTTCGCCTCATCACCGCCCTGGCAACTTTGCATCCACAGCGGCATGTTATCCGCGACAAATATTTACAGAGTAAATTTAACAAAATTCCTCTGGTACGCGCAGACAGAATGACAGTGCTAAGGGTTTTCTTGGAAAAAACTCTTCGAAAATCCGACTTCTCGGCGTCATACGTCGGCCTCATGGACATTATGTACTCACGACGCTTCGTCTTTCATCCAGACGAGGAAGAAACGGGTGCCTATTATGAAATCTTGCTTGAATCACTGGTGACCTCAGGAGACCTACGGCGAGACAATGCGTTCTACCGCCTGGAGCCTAAGGCATTGGCGACGCTACAAAATTATGAAGAGCAAGAGCAACGGCATAGGGATATGGACAACCAACAGTCTCTATTGGGTTGGCTTACCGCAGCGCTTGTTATAGTTGGAATACTGCAAGTCCTAGCCACGGTGGTGGGTATATCTGGAATTCAAGCAGCTCTGGGTTTGACCGGCGCCCAATAGACGATGCGCAACCTCATTTCTCAGGTCATCATCAGGCGATGCAGTTTCTCGGTGAGTATGGCCGGGAGTAGCGACCTTCGGTATTCTCCAGGTATGTTGTCAGGCCTTCGAGGTCCTTCTGGTAGCGGGGATAATCCTTGTCACCCTCTCGCCCCATGTGGCGCTGGTCGCGATGGAAATGCTCCTGCAGCACGAAAACATCGCACCGCGCGCAAAACCATTTGTTGCCGCCATCTTCATGCTGATCGCCGTGTAGATAATATCGCAATCTCATCCCTCCGAGACCCTGGGCCTTATTTTTCGATAACTACCTGCCGGGTCAAGCCGTGGCCAGTCAAAGTTCAACTCTTGACCTCCACCCTGCCCTCGCTATCCTTCCACTAACCGTCCCACCAAGCCGGCCAGCACTCACCACACTGAGGAGAATAAAGCCCCAAGGCGCATGGTGCACCGGGAGCTTCTTTTGTGGGTGAGAGAGCTATGGGGCTCAAGCTGCTTCGCCGAGGTCAGATCTGGTACTTGCGGGGCTCCGTGTGCGGAACACCTGTCTACAACAGCACCAAGCTCAAAAGTCGCCGGCTTGCCGATGCGCTGAGGGTGCGCACCGAGCGCGAAATTGCGGAAGAACACGCGTTTGGAGTTAGCGCCACCAAGACCTTCGCCGACGCCGCAGAGGTGTACCTAACATCGGGCGGTAGCGGCCGGTTCCTAAAACCGCTGCTGTCTCGACTCGGCCAAAGCCGCCTGAACGCCATCACCCAGAACGATCTGGACGCAGCCGCTCGAGAACTCTACCCGAATGCGCAGCCAGAGACGCGTAACCGGCAGTGCTACACGCMWTTCGTCGCGGTCTGGAACGAAGCCGTGCTCAATGATTGGGCAAGGTCTAGGAAGTGGCGCCGCCCCCGCAAGCCAAAGGGCACCCGCATCGTTCGCCCCCACTCGCACCGGAACGTCACCCGTGGAGTACGAGCGCGCGGCAACCTTCGTTACTGCCATGTCCCCTGCCCCGGCGATGGTGATGACAGCGCTGTTCTACACAGGGCTCCGGCCGATCGAGCTTTTCGCACTCGAAACACCAGACATGGACATCGCGAAGCGGTGGCTGGTAGTGCGCTCCAGCAAAACCGGCGAGCCTCGAGGCGTACCATTGCATTGGTTTCTGGCAGAGTGGCTTGGACCGCTCGTCGAGCGTGGAGGCATTTTGTTCCGTACCCACAAAGGGCACCCTTACCCGCCTACCCAAGGTGGTGGCGGACAACTCAAGACCGCCATCACTGGAGCACGCAGACGGTCGGGCATCAAAGACATATCGCCCTATACAGGCCGTCACTCGGTCTCGACGCAGTTGGTCGTGAACGGCGTCCATCCGTACATCAAGGACCAAATCCTTGGGCATGCGGTCGACGACATGAGCCGGCGGTACACCCACGTGCCACAGCGCCCTTTGATTGAGGCGATCGACACACTGCCCGTTCCAGAATCATGGCGCGATCTGCCGTGGGTGTCTGACCCACTGAAATGGGCAGGGAGGTTGGTTGAAGGCACGGGCCGAAGAACGGTTTTGGGGCGGAACAGCGTTGAGTAAGATGTCAAAGCCCTCGAAACTACCAGCCAATCTACCACCGCGCGGCCTAGCTCGAGAGGAAGCCGCCGCCTATGTGGGCGTCTCACCCTCATTGTTCGATGAGATGGTCAAGGACGGCAGAATGCCTAAGCCCAAGCGCATCAACTGTCGCACAGTTTGGGACATCCGCCAGATCGACAAGGCGTTCGACAAACTCCCTGGTGGCGATGAGGATGAAGACGATGAGTGGGAGTTCGGTGCGTGACTCGGGCAAGAAATCAG
The DNA here is from genome assembly GCF_056400805.1 of Aminobacter sp. P4_H6_2. NCBI lineage: Bacteria > Pseudomonadati > Pseudomonadota > Alphaproteobacteria > Hyphomicrobiales > Phyllobacteriaceae > Aminobacter > Aminobacter sp. P4_H6_2. The sequence continues at coordinate 2,838 of NZ_JBFUKO010000349.1, read as the reverse complement.
CGGCTGTCCAACGCCCGAAGATGGTCGTGAAGTACGCTGATCTCGTCCCAGCCGTATTGCGCGCCCGTTTGCGTAACGATCTTTGCAGCGTGGTGTTGCTTGTGAAGCGGGACGTTCACTGCGTGCCGGATTGCATTGGAGAGATGATCAAACGCCATTCCCGGCAGCAGCCGGCTCTCAAAGAAAGTGGCAGGCTCGCTTAGGTCAATGGATGGGATGTCCTTCATCGCTGTATCGCCAATTTGGCGCTCGTTCGCCGCATAACAACGCGTAACCAGGCAGCATCGATCCAGAACCGGGTTGGTAGATTTCAAGTCAGGGTGGAGCAGCCGGGTAGCTCGCCAGCCTCATAAGCTCGAGGACGCAGGTTCAAATCCCGCCCTGCAACCATATCAGTGAGAGGCGTTCAAAACCGGAAGCGCATCACCACGTCCCTCGCTGGATGCAATCAAACAAGGCCGAGGTGGGCCGGTCGCCAGTCGTTAGTCTTCCTCAATCCCGATAAGTTCCAATATTTCATCGGGTGTCTCTGTGACCATGTAAACTGCCGGATCGACGCCGCCTACACAGTGAACCGCAGTGAAACGGGCCGACACCTCCCTGGAAAAACTGACGATGTGCTCGACGTTGATGTAGATGGTCGTGCCGTCTTTTCCGGCTAGCGTCAAACTTACGAACATTCTGGCCTCCCTCGGGTGAGGCCATATCCTCCCACCACTATTGCCGTGTGTCGAGGCTGACGCCGCCTTATGCCCCTCGTGCTGACGCCCTCCATACGCAAGCTGGGCGGTCTGGTTAGCCGAAAGCGTCCGGATTTATCCCAGACGATCTTCCGCTTCGTCAGCACTGAAAGAAGCGGATTGCCATCATCGTCAGTCCAATCCTCTACCTTGACCGCAATCTGACAGTGAGGATCGGGGTGCACCCGTCTCTCCAAGGCCATCTGTGATCCGAGGTAGTGCTGCTTTTCCTCAGGACTTAACTGCCGACTTGCCATGGCCGTCTCCGTGGATGTGACGCGTGACTTTGAAGCCCTTGCAAAACAAAAGCAAATCAGCCGAATTGCTAATCAGATGGCGGCCTCACCACCGCCCAAAGGTGACACCGAACAGTCGCCAGCCTGCTGGAGGCGTGTGCCCAAAATGAACTATTGCATCGTCGTGTTGGCGTCTTGATTGGGAGCGTTTCGAACCAGCGCAACATGCTGCAAAATTGCGTTCGCCATCGCTTCGGCCGCCGCGATTGGCATGACCACGAGGCCAACAACAACGCGGTCCAGGGCGTGCGGGTTTGTCGAATAGTCCGATCGGACAGCTTCGAATGTAATCCGCATATTCCCATTGAGACTGAGGTACCCCGTCGCGCCATCGGCGAATAAATCCGGCGCATGCGGGTTATTAAGCAGCTTGTCCATACTTGCTCCGTCGGTTGAAGCCACCAGCATCACATCGCTCCCCCCGAGTGTCGAGCCCAACCAGATCGGGACGGCGCACAGACGAGGCTAAGGCATGGTCGCGGCAGGGAGTGGGAGCATACATGCTACGCGCTGTACCATTGATGCTAAGACCACCGAAGCTGCCACCAAGCCGGGATGGGAAGCGTCCTGAAGCCAATCGAGCAGGTCAACGCGGGATATCCTCGCGCCGATAGCCAAGGACTGGGGCATCCCGGTCGCCTGCTTTATCACCAATCCCGCGCCGAGCCGGTTTTAACGTACGGGCGGCAATTATCTTACAACCAAAACAGGCACCGGACTGCTGGACACGACTTCGGCGGTTTGGCTTCCTAGAAGCATTCGCTGCATGCCGCGTCGGCCATGGGATGCCATCACAATCAAGTTGCATGAGATCTGTTGTGCCGTCTGCAGAATTGCCGGGGCGGCCTTGCTATCGGGTACATGGACCGTATCGGCCTCGATACCCAAGTTCTCCGCTGTCGCTTTTATCGAAGAAAGCAGATCTTCGGCTTCCCGCTTGCGACCTGCTGCGTAGCCGGCGATTTGATTGGGCGTGACACCCCAAGCCGCCGGGCCAGTCGGCACTGGATATGACCCGGTCGCAGTAATGATCGTGACCTTGCTGCCAAGCGCTTTTGCCAAGGCGAGGCCGTGATCAACGCCCTTCTGAGCGAGTTCCGAACCATCAGTCGAGATCAGGATATGCCTGTACATCGGGGCCTCAGGGGCGCGTTAAGGTGTCGGGCCTGAGAGAAGCACACATGGCACTGACCGACAAGCAGCAGTGCTTCATCGCCGAGCCACTAACCGCTTGGCCTACCACCAATACAAAGAAATGTGGCAGCCCCAGCGCCTCATCCACCCTTCGACTTCGCATACGCGTTTCCGCCACCCGTCAGCGTCAGCAGTTCCTCGTACTTGGCCCCACACCGGTCATAGACGCTCAGGCTTTTAGCTTTTGGGCAGCCCACGCGCGCGACAATCTCATCGAGCAAGTGCGCCAGTGTGCGATCACCCCCGGTTCGGAGCATCGCGTCTCGGTCGTATTGCTTCCACATCCCGCATTTTTCGCACGAGACGATGACCTTATTGGAGGGGAATTCAGACAGCATAGGCATGCGAACAAAATAGGAACAAATGCCTCGAGAAGTCAATCATATCGGGCTGACGCTTCAGTCTTTCACGCTGCATAAACGATGGGATCACGCCTCGCATGGCAATCAGGCGCGCAAACGCGGTTGGGGACTGGGGGAAGCTGCCATTTTGCTACCCTCTTTTCAAATGATGGGCGGTTGTCACACGGAGGATCTGATGTCCGGCGATTCCGAAAACGTTGAGTGCAATAAGTTTCTCGTGGTACCGCCCGACGGCCACCTATTCGA
>NZ_JBFUKO010000348.1:0-5690 GCF_056400805.1 Aminobacter sp. P4_H6_2 | reverse complement strand
AAATGATTTCAGCCTTTTGTTAGCCGGCATTGCTGGCAATTCAGATGAGTCTAATTGTCGGTAAATCGCTTTCGTTTTTTGCAAATGCGAAAATCGATGCTCCGGTTGCAGCGCAAGTGAAAACGAAGCGCGCCAAATGCGACCTTCATACGATCGCTACAAAACTGTTGTAGCGCTGTCATATTCCGACAATACTGCTCCTCGCGGAACTAAACATTTCGCCAACCACAACGGGAGCGAGACATGAAGACCTTAGGCTTCGCGGCCGGAGTTGCCGCCACTATGACGCTGCTATCCAGCACCTCCGCCTTCGCAGTCACCGAGATTTCATGGTGGCACGCCATGACCGGCGCGAACAACGAGGTCGTTGAGAAGCTTTCCAAGGAGTTCAACGAGAGCCAGGCCGATTACAAGATCGTGCCGGTTTTCAAGGGCACCTATCCCGAGACGCTGAATGCCGGCATCGCCGCCTTCCGCGCCAAGCAGCCACCGACGATCATGCAGGTCTTCGATGCGGGCACGGGTACGATGATGGGTGCTGAGGGTGCCATCAAGCCGGTCGCCGAGATCCTGTCGATGGACGGCACGGTCTTTGACAAGAGCCAGTACCTGCCGGGCATCGTCTCTTATTATTCGAAGCCGGACGGCACCATGCTGTCGTTCCCCTACAATTCATCCTCGCCGATCCTCTATTACAACAAGGACATCTTCCAGAAGGCTGGCCTCAACGTCGACAATCCGCCCAAGACCTGGACCGAAGTCTGGGACGCCGCCAAGAAGATCAAGTCGAGCGGTGCCGCGCCCTGCGGCTTCACCTCGACCTGGCTGACCTGGATTCACACCGAGAATTTCGCCGCCTGGAACAATGTCTCCTACGGCACCAATGAAAACGGCATCGGCGGTACCGACGTCGAGCTCAAGATCAACGCTCCGGCCTTCGTCAAGCACTTCCAGGAACTCGCCGATCTCGCCAAGGACGGCACGTTCAAATATGGCGGCCGCACGTCCGAGGCCAAGCAGATCTTCCTCGCCGGCGAATGCGGCATGTTCACCGAATCCTCGGGCGGCCTTGGCGACGTGATCAAGTCGGGMATGAACTATGGCACCGGCCAGCTGCCCTACGAGGCCGACGCTGCGGGTGCTCCGCAAAACACCATCCCGGGCGGTGCTTCGCTGTGGGTCTTCGCCGGCCTGCCGGATGACCAGTACAAGGGCGTAGCCGCCTTCTTCAACTTCCTGTCGCAGACGCCGATCCAGGCGCGCCTGCACCAGGTCTCGGGCTATCTGCCGGTCACGCTCGCAGCTTATGAGGAAACCAAGAAGTCGGGCTTCTACGACAAGAACCCGGCCCGCGAAATCCCGATCAAGCAGATGATGGGCAAGGCGCCGACCGAAAATTCGAAGGGCGTTCGCCTCGTCAACCTGCCGCAGGTCCGCGATATCGAAAACGAAGAGCTCGAAAAGATGCTCGCTGGCCAGCAGACCGCCCAGCAGGCGCTCGACAACACCGTTGCGCGCGGCAACAAGGCGATCCAGGAAGCGATCGGCAACTGACGTCCGTTTGATGTCATCGTAGCGCTGCCCCTCATCCGCCTGCCGGCACCTTCTCCCCGTCATGACGGGGAGAAGGGACAAGCGGCAAGGTGGGCGCCCTCCCTCTCCCCGTCCTTCACGGGGAGAGGGTAAGGGTGAGGGGCGGCGCCAACGCTGGGCCGAAGAATGCGGCGCCACGCAATTTCCGACAAACGCGTAACAAGAGGCCCTCATTGTCCCCACGCGTCGTCTTCCCCAACAAGATCCTGCCTTACCTGCTGGTCGCCCCGCAGCTGGCGATCACGCTGATCTTTTTCTACTGGCCCGCCAGCCAGGCGCTGCGCCAGTCAATGCTGCGCGAGGATCCCTTCGGCCTGTCGTCGAAATTCGTCTGGTTCGCGAATTTCAAGAAGGTGCTGTCGGACCCGTATTACCTTAACTCGATCCAGGTCACGGCGGTGTTTTCGATCGCCACAGCGGCCGTCGCCATGGGTACGGCACTGCTGCTCGCCGTCATGGCCGAAAAGGTGATCCGCGGTCGCGGCATCTATCGCACGCTGATGATCTGGCCTTATGCCGTTGCCCCGGCAATCGCTGGCATGCTGTGGCTGTTTCTGTTCAACCCGTCCATCGGCTCTCTGGCCTACGCCCTGCGCTGGCTGGGTATCAACTGGGACCCGCTGCTCGACGGCGAGCAGGCGATGGCGTTGGTCGTCGCCGCCGCGTCGTGGAAGCAGATCAGCTACAATTTCCTGTTTTTTGTTGCCGGCCTGCAGGCGATCCCCAAGACGCTGATCGAAGCGGCGGCCATCGACGGCGCCAAGCCATTCAAGCGCTTCTGGACAATTGTCTTTCCGCTTCTGGCGCCGACCACATTCTTCCTACTCGTGGTCAACACGGTCTACGCCTTCTTCGACACATTCGGCATCATCCACGCCGTCACCGGCGGCGGGCCGGGCAAGGCGACCGAGACGCTGGTCTACAAGGTCTACAATGACGGCTTCGTCAATCTGATCCTCGGCGACTCGGCGGCACAGTCGGTGATCCTGATGGTCATCGTCATCGCGCTCACCGCCGTCCAGTTCCGCTATGTCGAAAAGAAGGTGCATTATGGGTGAGAGATCAGCCTCCTTCTCCCCGTTCACGGGGAGAAGGTCCCGGCAGAGTGTGGAGTGCTGCCCCTCATCCGACTTCGCTTCGCTCAGCCACCTTCTCCCCGTGAACGGGGAGAAGGAAGGGAGCTGCACCCATGATCGATAAATCCCCGATCCGCACCTTTATCGCGCATGCCGTCCTGATCCTCGGCATCCTGATCGTGGCGTTTCCGATCTACTACACCTTCGTCGCCTCGACCCATTCGCTGCAGACGATCCTGCGCCCGCCGCTGCCGCTTTGGCCCGGCGACCGCTTTTTTGAGAACTATTACGAAGCGCTGTTCGGCGGTGTCGGCCGCATCGGCGGGGTCAGTGTCGCCACGCTTTTGTTCAACACGACGGTTGTTGCGCTTGGCATCGCCATCGGCAAAATCATCATTTCCCTGCTGTCGGCCTACGCCATCGTCTTTTTCCGCTTTCCGCTCAGGATGACGTTCTTCTGGCTGATCTTCATCACGCTGATGCTGCCGGTCGAGGTGCGCATCCTGCCGACCTACAAGGTGATGGTCGATTTCGGCCTGATCGACACCTATACCGGGCTGATCGTGCCGCTGATCGCCTCGGCGACGGCAACGCTTCTGTTCCGCCAGTTCTTTCTCACCATTCCAGGCGAACTGGTCGAGGCAGCTAGGGTCGATGGTGCGGGCCCCTTGCGCTTCTTCTGGGATATCCTTTTGCCCCTGTCGCGCACCAATATCGCGGCCCTGTTCGTCATCTTGTTCATCTACGGCTGGACGCAATATCTCTGGCCGCTTCTCGTCACCAACCGCAACGACATGAACACCATCGTCATTGCGCTCAGGAAGATGATCTCGTTTGCCGATGCCGACACTGAATGGCATCTGGTGATGGTCACTTCCATGCTGGCCATCGTGCCGCCGATCCTGGTCGTTGTGCTTATGCAACGCTGGTTCGTGCGCGGCCTCGTCGATACGGAGAAATAATGGCAACCGTCGATCTCAAGGACGTACGTAAGGTCTATCCCGGCGGGGTCGAAGCGGTGAGAGGCGTCTCCATCGCCATTCCCGACAAGGCGCTGTGCGTGCTCGTCGGCCCCTCCGGCTGCGGCAAGTCCACCTTGCTCAGGATGGTCGCAGGCCTCGAAACCATCTCGGCCGGGACGTGTTCCATCGACGGCAAGGTGGTCAACGCCATCGGCCCGACCGAGCGCGACATTGCCATGGTGTTCCAGAACTATGCGCTCTACCCGCATATGAAGGTCTACGACAACATGGCCTATGGCCTGCGCAATCGCGGCACGCCCAAGGACGAGGTCGACAAGCGCGTGCGCGCCACGGCCGAGACGCTGGAGCTCGCCCATCTGCTCGAGCGCCGTCCGCGCGAGCTTTCCGGCGGCCAGCGCCAGCGCGTCGCCATGGGCCGCGCCATCGTGCGCAACCCSAAGGTCTTYYTGTTCGACGAGCCGCTGTCCAACCTTGAYGCCAAGCTGCGCGGCCAGATGCGTGTCGAGATCAAGAATCTCCAGCGCAAGCTCGGCGTCACCTCGGTCTATGTCACCCACGACCAGCTCGAGGCGATGACGCTGGCCGACGTTCTGGTGGTGATGAATGCCGGGCTGGTCGAACAGCAAGGCGCGCCGCTCGACATCTACGAAAAACCCGCCTCGACCTTTGTCGCAAGTTTTATCGGTGCGCCGCCGATGAACCTGCTGCCCCTGCGAAACGGCCAGCTTGAGGATGCCATCACGCTTCCGACTGTTGCCGGCAATGCCACGACGATCGGCTTCAGGCCCGAGGACTGCGAGGTCGGCGCCGATGGAGCCACGTCAAACGACGGTCTGAGACTCATGGCCAACGTTGAAGGCGTCGAGCCGGTGGGTGCCGAGAGTTTCCTGTATTGCCAGGCCGGCGGTGGCAAGATCGTGGTGCGCGTGCCCGGCCGCACCGAAGTGCGGATCGGCGATCAGCTGCCGATATTTGCGCGGCGCGAAAAACTGCATTTTTTCGGCAGCGACGGCAAGAGAGTGTAGCTTGTCTGTGCGGACGGTTGTCACGAAACCTGGACTGGAACCGGCCCCTTCCTCGACCGGGGCGAAAGGAAGCGGCTCTCGAAGTAGCGGTAAGAAATCTCCGCCATCGCGATTGTCATCGTGTAGGAAATAGCGAACAAGATCAGCCGTCCGGCAAGCGGGAGGCCGTCCCTAGGGATGTCGATCTGCAATGATAGCAGTTGCAGCGTGATAGAGATTGCTAAGGCATGGTAGACATAGGCGCCATAAGAGATCTCTCCGATCCGTTGCAGCATCGGGTGCTGCAACAGCCAATCTAGCGCGGGGTGTTTCGTAACAGCCAGCGCAACCAGCCCGGCAGAGGCGCTTGCCACTGCTGAGTAGGCGAAGATCTGCCGGTACTGGCCCCAGAGGAGTAAGCGCGCAGCTGAGGCCGTTCAGGCCAAGTAGTTCTACGCATGAGCTGAAACCTTCGCTAGCCTGAAGGCATCCGGCACCAGCTTCACGACCGCTGGTCACTTGCGTCCCGGCCGGGTCGCGCAGACTGGCCTTGATGCCGGGCGCCCGCTGCTCGACTCAATCTTCGGCCTGATGGGCTATTGGGTAAGCGCGCAGCTGAGGCCGTTCAGGCCTGGTGGTTCCACGGCATGAGCTGATCGATTTGGGAGATCGGCCAGCGGTTRGCGATGCGATCGAGGGTCTGGGTGAGCCAGGCGAGTGGATCGACGCTGTTCATTTTGGCGGTTTGCAAAAGGGTCGCGATGGTGGCCCAGGTGCTTCCGCCGCCGTCCGACGGGACCTCATGATGCCCGGATTCTAGGGCATGAGGTGGAGGTCGCCTATCCGTTCCACCCGCTGTTCCGGCGGCCCGCGATCGTGATTGCAGATCAGTTCCACAACGGCAGTCGTCATTTGACCCTGCGCTCAGGCGAGTGCCCATCCTTCCTGGTTCCCGCATGGATGCTTGATCCAGCGGTCGCATCGGTCAAAACCACTGACGTTCCGCGCATTTCGGTTGCCCGACTTTTAGATCT
>NZ_JBFUKO010000347.1:0-5724 GCF_056400805.1 Aminobacter sp. P4_H6_2 | reverse complement strand
TCGCTGATGCGGGCATCAAGGTGCCGAACTATCCCGTTGTCGACGAAGCGAATGGCTGGCTCTACGTTTCCGACAGTGCCGGCGAGGCCGGTGGCGTCTTCCGTTTCGACCTCGAGACAGGCGAAGGCGGACCATGGTGCAGGGAAATATTCGCCTTCGCCAACGGCATGGTCATGGCTCATAACGGCAAGGGACTTTACGTCGTCGAAACYGACGCCCCTTGCGTGAGCTACGTGCCGATCGAGACCGACGGTTCGGCGGGCCGGAAACGTGTCGTCGTCGAAGGCGTGCACAATGTGCCCGACGGCCTGGCTTTCGCCCCTGACGGTTCATTGTTGATCGCTTGCTACGAGCCGAGCCGGATTTACAGTTGGCGCGAGGATCGCGGGCTCAGCCTCTTGATCGAAGATCCGGGCGCAACAACCCTGGCGCACCCGACCAACGTCGCTTTGAAAGGCCGGAAGCTTTACACGGCCAACCTTGGCCGCTGGCACATTGCCGAGATCGATCTCGGTCTGGTGTTTGGGTAAGCGCACTCGCGGCTGTCGGCCGGGTTTTGTTGATCACGGCAAGACGCGGCGAAATTGCCTGATACGAAGGATGTTCCCATGTTGGCGATTACGCAGCAAGGCGCTAGCCCGCTCTTTGTTTCTGYCGGTGAGTGCATGGTGGAAATGTCGCCGGACGAAGGCGATTTCTATCGGTTGGGCTATGCCGGCGATAGCTTCAACACCGCCTGGACGGCGCGGCAGTTTCTACCTGAGACATATGCCGTCAGGTACCTGACCGCGGTGGGACGCGACCGGACATCGGATGCGATGGTGTCCTTCATCGAAGGTGCCGGCATCGACGCATCCCATATCATCCGCTACCCCGATCGGACCGTGGGCCTCTATATGGTGCATCTGGACAGGGGCGAGCGCTCGTTCAGCTATTGGCGGAAGGATTCCGCGGCTACACGACTGGCGGACCAACGACGCGTACTGGATGCAGCGTTTGAAAAGGCCTCGCTGATCTTTGTGTCGGGAATTACCCTTGCAATTCTTGGCGAGGCCGCGCGGGCGACGCTATTTGGGGCACTTCAGGATGCGAAGCAGGCTGGTGCCCGTATCGCGTTCGATCCGAATTACCGAAAGCGATTGTGGTCGGACACGCAAACGGCAAGGGTTGTACTGACCAAGACTGCCCGGTTGGCCGATTTCGTGCTGCCCTCCTACGATGACGAGGCCGAGCTGTTTGGCGATGCGTCTCCGCAGGCCACAGCGGAACGGTTCCTGGCCCTAGGTTGCTCGGAGGTAGTTGTGAAGGATGGTCCAAACCCCGCGACGGTATGTTTCGACGGGGCGAGCCATTTAGTTCCGGCAGGCGCGGTTTCCAAGGTTGTCGACACAACCGGTGCAGGTGATGCGTTTAATGGCACATACCTCGCAGCCAGAATGCTGGACCAGTCGCCGTTGAGAGCTGCACCAATGGCGCACGACGCAGCACGAACTGTCGTGCAAACCCCGGGGGCGCTCATCCCCGCGGACCGTCGAGATCGATGAACCAAGGGGTGACCTTGTCATCAGCCTCGCGCATGGTCCTCTTCTAAGTCCCTACGAGCTTGGAGCGGAACGAAGGGCTTCGTGCTCACGCCGTCTTGTGGCCACGGCAGGCACTGCGGGCGCCGACGCTGCACCGTCGAGCAGTAGCTGGCGCAAGTGCTGACGATCCTGATCCTTGCGAATCAACTCGCAGACGTGTTCACGACTGATGCCACAAGGACGGCCGGCAATCTTCTCATCGACGAATGATTTGAGCGTATCAGGCACCGAAATGCTCATCGTGGTCATGGAACAACAATAAGCAATTTTGGCGGCAAGAACATCTCCTTTCTGGGTACTGAACTCCCGCCGCCAGTAGAAACAGCGGTCAGCATTGATTGCCCTTCTGTGTGGCGTTTGCACAATGGCCGCCTGAACCAAATGCCAGCCTCGCGACAGGTGTTTGAGTACGTACAGCTATCCGAGCTCGTGGATCGTTACGCCCGGCACAACCGTTTTGGCGATCTCGCACAGGTGCTGGTGATGGGTCAGGTAGATTACCTGGCCCGCGCTCGCCATCTCTCCAAACAACCTGAAAACCTCTTCGGACCGGACATGGTCGAAGGTTTCCATAATGTCGTCGGCAATGAATGGCACTGAGGGTCGAAACTGGGCAAATTCGTAGTAGCCGGCAAGCCTCAGGGCTAAATAGAGTTGAAAACGTGCGCCCTTTGACAAAGCGTCGGCGACCTTGGACTGCCCGTCGCGTTGCAATGCGATCAGGACCTCGCCGCCTTTTACAGGCTGGGTTGCCAGACCCGAGTATTGACCGCGCGTGATGAGCACGAAAGCGTCCGATGCACGCGCCATCATAGCGGAGCGATGACGCTCGCGGTATGCGCGCAGAGCATTTCCAGCGGACAAAACGCCCAGTTTCAACTCGATGTAACGGACAGCTTTTTCCTCGATTTCCAGAAGGACGGTGCGACGTTCGGCATCTATTCGGGCGACAGCGCTGTCGCCGCCAATGGCGTCCAGCTTGTCGGCCGCTCGCGTCTGCCGGATAAGCTGTTGTTGGATCGTTTCGTCGATACCCTGAAGCCGTTGCTCGCTTTCGGCCCTCTCGATTGCGAGGCGATCGAAATCGAGAGCATCCAATATCGAACGCGCCTGCGCGATCCCCTCCACCGCGAGTTCGGCCAACAACTGCTCTTCAAGTTCGGCCACGGCAACGCGCAGACGATCCCTCCCGCGCAGCAGCTCGTCGCGTTCCACGACTTCGGTTAGGGTCGTTACACCAAAGACGCCCAGGACCTCATTCTTACGGCGCTCATGCGCCGCAATTTCGACGTCTAGGGTGTCACGAGCATCTCGCAGGCGCTGTAGGTCGTTGACGAGGTTTGTCTTCGCCTCGCGACTGCGATCGGCGCGTTCCAGGCGCTCAGCAAGCCGGATCGCCAGCTGTTCCGGCTCGTCGTCCGGTGGGTCACCCGCCTCGGCTGCAGCAGCGGTAACCTCGACAATGAAACTATCTCTGTCTGCCTGCATCTTGCCGATGCGGAGCTGCATCGCATCCCGATCCTCGATGGTTTTGGACAGTTCAGCCAGTTGATCAAGTACGTTGCCGACACTGGGCGCCGAAAGCCCATTCTCGAGCCAAGTGCCTTTGAGCGCCTCCGCAACGCCGGCCAGCCATTCGTCCTCACGCCTTTCTGCCACGTCCATGGCCCGTCGTCTGGCTGCCAGATACTCCTCCTGCGCGCTAACCGTTTTGATCGCCTCGGCGCGTTCGGCGTCGACTTTGACCTGCCTGTCGAGGAACAGCTCTGCGACGACCATGATCGTCTCCAAGCTCTCGCCGGCATCCGACCTTATGCCGACGCTCTCCAGCGCCCCGCTCAGCTCCTGGCGTATGCGGTTTTCCTCGTCGGTCGCCCGACCGATCTTCTTACGTGCGACCTCGATCTCCTCCCAGGCCTCTAGCGCATCGGTCCGGGCAGAAGTACGGTCCTCGATCAGTTCGATTAGACGCTCAGGCGAAGACTCCAGGCATTTGTCGAGCAGATCTCTTGCCGCCACGCGGATTTCCGAAAGTATTGCTTCCACGTCCAAGTCGATCTGTGAAAGTTGGTCGCGCGCCCGCGAGATGGCAGCCGTGGCCTCAGCGCGGCTGCGGATGGTCGTTCGGATTTCAGCGAGCTCGCGCGCGTTGGCCAGGCGAACTGCTCCAACATTGTCGTCACGAGCCAGCACTGCCGCAAAGTCGTCGGCCGTCTCACCCTTAAGGTCATGCCGATGCCTTGCCCAAGCCTCGTCCCGGGCACGCCGGATGGCGGTGGCGGCTTCATCGTCGGTCACATCGACCGAGGCGCGAAGGGCGTCCAGTCGCGCCGAGAGCAATTCGTGATTGCCCTGGTATTCTCCAAGACGTTCGCAGAGAACCTCCCTGTTCGTCTTGAGCTCTGCCGAGCGACTTTTCCATGCACCAACCTGGCGGGCGCTAGGAACCAAAATTCCAGCCAGCGCCTGAGCATCTCCCGACCAGGGATGCAAGCGGCGGATCGCTGCCTCCCATCGAATTTCGCGCTCGTCCCCCACCTCTCGTGCCGTCTTGATTTCCCTTACGTACCCACTCCCCCTCGCTTTCGACAAGGCCGAGATCAGCCTTGCCCTGGCAGGTTCGGGCACGGCCCTTTCTTCGCCAACTCGATCTCGCGCCGTCTGAAGCGCATCATGGGCTGCCGCCGCTTCATCGCGTGCGACGCGCACGCTCGTGGCGATCCCCGATCGCTGTTCGACCATATTGCGAACGGCGCCGACTGTGGCAGCAGGCAAAAGCAGCGCGGCAGGGTCCGACTCGGAGGACCGTCCCAGAGCAGCAAGGCATGTCGCCACGGCGCTATCGAGTATTTGCAGGTCCGTCCTGCGACTGGGCAGGTCCAAGCCTGCCGAAATATATCGCACCTTGCGATCCGCCAGTCCGCGAACCCGCTCGGAGATCGCAAGGATCACATCGTCCATCTCGACCGACGCGATTTTTGTCGACAGTCGCTCGACCTCGTCGACGTTTGCTGACAGCCGCGTTCTCAGGCTGGCGTCGTCATCGATCATCTCAGCGACACTGCCTGTCCATGTCCGGGGGGGCGAAGCGATGTCAGGCAATTCGGCCAGGCGGGCTGACTTGCGTCGGATATCTGCAAGGATCGGGGCTGCGCGGAGATACTTCGCAATGGTATCGAGCCGCGCCGACAGCACCGACCGTTCAGTGATGCTGCCATCGTATTTTTCAGTCGCGTCAAGACGTTCGGCCTCAAGGGTCTCGAACGTGGACGCCAATGTGTCGATTGCATCCTTCCCAGACTTCAGTTCCGCAAGTCGCTTCTTGAGAAGCGCAAGTTCGGTTCCGTGTGCCTGTTTCCGATAGAGCCCGTCCGCTTCCGCTTCGAGCGCGTTCAACGTGTCACCGGCCTGCCCAAGACCGGCGCTGGCCGTGAACAGGAGCTTGCCCAGGTCGCCACGCGACTCCAGTATCGATTTTCCGCCTGCTTCCAGCGTCTCGTCGTCCAACGAGAACATGGTGCCGTATGCGTCCCGGGACAGACCTGCGAGATGGGCCGTTATCGCCACCTCGCTCACCGGTTGCCCCAGAGCGTTCAACAGCGAGTTGTTCCGTTGTTTCGTGCGCGAGAACGTATGCTCCTCTCCCCCGAATTCGAGCACGCCGCCGACACGCATCGCGCTGTACTCATGGAGGAAATTGTAGCGACTGCGTTCTTCGATGCCGAACAGCAAGTCCAGATAGCCGGAAAGCGCAGTCGACTTGCCGGCCTCGTTCAGCCCGAACACGATGTGCAGGTCGGGCCCAGACTCCGGTCTTGGGCCGAATTCGATCGTCCTGTCAGTGAACTTTCCATAACGAATGAGATCAAGCCGCCGGAGCCTCATTGCAATCCACCTGCCTTGAGGCGGGCTGTGACCAGGTCAGTGCCGCTGGCAAGAACCCTGTCGAGGAATAATTCGAGCTCAGCCTCATCCTTTCCGGCGAAGTCGCGCCCGTCGGGGGGAAGATCYGCAATCGTTTTCAGGACCAATGCCCTCGCTTCGGCACGGAAGGCTTCCGAGCTGGCATTGGCGCGCATGGATTCAGCGAGTTCGAAAATCGGATCCGCGATATCGAGGGTCTCCGTCCTGGGCGGAGAGA
>NZ_JBFUKO010000346.1:0-5735 GCF_056400805.1 Aminobacter sp. P4_H6_2 | reverse complement strand
GTCATGTCCGCCAGCAGCAGGGAAGGCGCGCCGCCGCGCTTGTGCTCGTAGCCGATGACGACGTATTCGCGGGTGATGTAGGCCTTGGTTTTCAGCCAGTCCTTGCTGTAGCCGCCGCGGTAGATGCTGGCCTTGCGTTTCGAAACGATGCCCTCGAGGTCCATCGCTTCGGCGGTTGCGAAGAACTCGGCCCCGGAACCTTCGAACGCCTGGCTGAACTGGATGGCCGAGTCGGGGCGGGGATCGCCGACGAGCTCGTGCAGCTGGGCACGCCTGTCGTCGCAGCGCTGCTTTCGGAAGTCGTTGCCGTCGAGGCCAACCAGGTCGAAGGCATAGAACACCAGGCTGGCGCTTTCCCGCGTGATCGCGCTAGAAAGCCTGGCGAAGTCGGTTCGCCCAGTCTCGTCCTGCACGACCATCTCGCCGTCGGTGATCGCGTCGCGTTTGATCAAGGAGCGCACGGAGGCCAGCACCGCCGCATATTTCATCGACCAGTCGTGGCCGTTGTGGGTGAAGGCGACAGCATGGCCCTTAGCTAGGTGGATCTGGGTCCGGTAGCCGTCGTATTTGATCTCATGCGACCAGGCATCGCCTTCGGGTGGTTTGTCGACCAGCGTCGGGATACACGGCGGGATGAAGGGGGTCATTTGGCCTTAATTTGCTTCATCTCCATGATCGCATCCAACCTCAGACGAGATGATCCATGGATTGTGATGAGCGTACGAGCTTGCCCGCGTGACAAGCCGTATTTTTCGGCCAACTCGGATGCCTCGTATTTCTCGGGGTCATGCGGCGGATCGACTCTCACGAACTGCCGCGTGTCGGGATGCCCTTCCATGATCGTTCCTCCCAATTTACGACGTGCAAAAAACGCACCAGCGTTCCCAAGGGTTCCATTGTAGCGCGGCGCTGAACCTCGTTGAATATCGTCTATCGCGGTAGCTTCCCGGCGGAGATATAGATGCTGTTGAGTTCGCGGTTGCTATAGCGCTTGCTGACGGTGAAGCGGGTCGCAAAGCGCAAGAACCGCTACTCCCACGCGACGACCGCACCGGTACAGTCAAATCCGCAGCTCTCTGTCCACGCGATTGCGATGACGGTGACAAGGCACGCAATAAAGATAAGTCCCGCAATCCCAGATTTAACGCCGTCATATATTGCGCCACGACGCAAAGAGCACCAAGTCTGCCCGACGAGCGCAAAGATCAGATAAAGGCTCGCAGTGGCGGCCAAGGCCATGATTGTTAACATTGCCGGCCTCTTTTCAACCAGCAGGATAGCTGAAACGCGCGGCGGCCGATCGTTCCGTTTCGTGCGGACGCGGCGATTGCCTGCGGGCGACCCGCCCCTAGACCCAGCTAGGCGGTTTGTTGGACGACCAACGTCAAGACACCATCAGACGTAACCCCAGCCGCCAAGACATGCGTGGGATTCAGCCCAGCCGCCGCAAGCGTCAACAATGCCTGGCGTGAGTCGCCGATGAGAGCTTGCAACTCTTGTAACTCATCAGCGTTCGTATCCGCGATAACGGCTTCCACTTCCCTTTTCGTCGGCCCCAACAAGCTCTCGAACTCAACGACGACTACATCTGTATAAGTCTGGTCCGGTCCCAATGCGGGATCCATTGACTGCCACGTCTGTTGCTGAGTGGGCGGCTCGTTGGAGGCGACGGGGAAGGCGGCAATCGCGGCCACGAAGGCAATAATAATAATAATGTTCAGGCTTGGCATGGGGGTGCGCTCCTTGGTGGTGGCCTGCGCTGGCCTAAGCCCTGCCGAAGGGGAACGCGGCTGAGTCAAGCGCGGCCTGGTGCGTCATGCTCCCGCTGCAAGAGTTCGACTAGCTCAGCACCGGGCAGCTCGGCGAGCGACCGAAGGTGACATAGATGCGATCGCCGTCGCGGTCGCGGCCTAAGACCTCGATCGTCCGTCTGCCGACATCCGCGATGCGGGCACGGCGTATGCCCATGCGTTCGGCCTTGTCGAGCGCGCGGCCCTCGGTGCAAATCCGCTGCATACTGCGTCGATTGTCGGGGTAGTAGCCATCGCGGTAACCGTCCTGGCGGCAATCCCCGTAGCGCGGGTTGCAGCCCTGATTCAGGCGCAGTCCATCGCGACCAAATTCAAGTTGGATGTCCTGCGCAGAAGCAGGCAGAGGCAACCCAACGCCCATGCCGGCAACGAGCGCACAACCGATCAGGATCTTACGCATCTTATCCACTCCTGTTGTTTAGCTCATGGGTCTAAATGCGACGGGGACCCTCCCGGTTCCCTCTGGAGCAGTTCACAGGAATTTGGCTGTGCTGGCCTCGGTCTGCTCGGCTGTGCGCTACCGCCTCATGACGTCGGACAAACCGTTAAGGGGGAAAAATGGCGCGCCCGCTTCTGAGGGGATGAGGGGATCGAATCGAGGCGAGCGCGCCGCTCGGATCTGAGGTCAGAGCAGAACTCACCTTAGGGGCGACTATCCCAGCGTCAACCAGTCGTTTTTTCTTCGAAATCAAAAATAAACGCGCGTGTCAGGCCAAGGCGGATGCCCGTCCCTCCGGCGCACCCGCCCGTGAGATGCAGCCTGAAGGCTCCGTTCGCAGAACGGACGAGAGCGGTACCGCGAGCCCCCGCCGCAGCGCTTGCAGGCAGTGACGCGGGTGGCAAAGAGAACACTTGCTGCCATAACGTTAGCGTGATGTGAATTGACCATGAAAGGAGTTTATTCCTATTTCATTCTCATGCCTGCGCCGAACAAATCAAAGCCTTTTCAGCTGTCCAACCTGAACGATGGCCGGCAACTCGTGCGCGTCCGCTGCGCCTACTGCAATCGCGCTCATCACTATTTCCCGTCCGATCTCATCGAGATATTCGGCGAAGTTGATGTCGACTCGCTCATCGGCCGGATGAAGTGTGAGGCGGGGGACCACGGCTTCACGAATGTCGAGGCCGTCTAATCGAGCGGCAAGGAAGCGGTGGGGCTGCGGCATGAGGAATGCCGGCTTTGCCCCTCCGGCAGACCATTTCTTGTCAGAACTTGATGGTCAAATCTCAGGGATATTACCGCTCTGGGAGGTGCAATCATGGACCATGGAAACCGTGTACGGCACACAGTTGAGGGGCTCGCAGTCATGTATTCAGCATCTAGCAAGAGCTGCTATCGACCGGTTTCGACTAAACAGGTGTCAGAGCGCTACGCACGGAACTTCCCGAATGCAACATGTCTGACAGAGAGCTCGCCAATCTCATCGCCGCGGCGGCAGTGGATGCCGGCCTCGCAGTTGAGTTCGATTTGGGCATCACGCGGGAACGTAAAATACTCTGACATTGAACCACCCAAATGCCCAGTCACCCTAAAAGTGGCGGGGGTTTTTCCGTTGATGGGAACCGGACTAGTGGGTTCCGATCGTGCCAAGTGCCGCGCGCTGGCGCAATGGCTGGGGCCCTTTTCTGCGCAACCATTTACCCCGTTGCCCGTTTGCTAGGCGAAGGGACTGATCCTGGGAGAAAGACAATGAGGAAACTCATTATCGCCCTCGGCACCGTTGCACTCATGAGTGGCGCGGTATGGGCAGCTTCGGCTGACGGCGTTGTCAAGGAATTCAACAAGGAAACGAAGGTTATTACTCTAGAAGACGGCAAGAGCTACACCGTGCCGACTGACGTTGCGATACCTGCTGAGATCGTAGCTGGCGCTAAGGTGTCAATTACGCTCGATCAAGATGACGCGACTAAAGTCACCGCGGTAACGCTATCTCCTATGTGACGTTTTTCTGTCGCCCCGCTGCCGAAAGGTGGCGGGGCTACATTTGTTTTGGTGGGAACCTGATTTTACGTTTGTTGAGCGGAGCAAAATGGGCGTGGTCTTACCTTTCAGCTACGCCCGTTTGGGCAAGACCATCATGCCGCATGCGGGTCCGTCCTTGCCGTCCGTGGGGCGTGCTCACACCTCCGACACGGTTCAGCTTGGGCCTGCCGGTTGACCTCCCGGCAGGCCTTTTCGTTGTTTCCTACCACTTCACCCTGAAGCCGGCGGTGCCGGCAAGGGCGTAGCTGTCGCCGAAGTTTTCGAGCGAACTGTTGACCGAAACCTCGCCATAGACCGAATATTTGTCGTCGTTCCAGTTGTAGCTACCGCCGAGGCCAAGCCCGCCCCACAGCCTGTCCGGCCGGCTCTCGAAGCTTACGCCTGAAACGTCGACCTGGGTGGCGTCGAGGAACTGGTAATAGAGATTGGCGATGCCGTAGAGATGGCGGCGCCGGGTCTTGCCTTCGTCGTCCTTCCAGTTCTGGTCGTGGTCGGCGGAGATGCCGAGCCGGCCAAGAAGCGAGTCGCCGCTGCCGAGCGAGACATTGGCGCCGAAGACATCCCTGAAGCTGGAGAAATCGACATTGGCGTAGACGAGCTGGGCTTGCGGGGTCAGCGTCCAGGTCTCGTTGAGGTCGAACTTCTTGCCGGTTTCGACCGACAGCGCATAACCAAAACCGCCATTGCCATCGACAAGCGTCGGCGTCGCAAGCCCAAGCGCCTTTGAGGTCAGGTCGCTGTTGAACCAGGTCAGCTGGGCCTGGCCATCGACATAAAAGCCGTTCTGGTCATACCAGGTCAGCGTGCCGCCAAAGCCGCCACCTGTCGTGTCGATGTCACCATCGCCGAAGAACGAGGTGACGTCGCTTGAGGCATGGCCGAGATGCACCGTGATGCCGCCGATCAGCTTCGAGCCGTTCTCGGCCTCGTGCAGCAGCCCGTCGAGACCGGCCTGCAGCTTCCACACATTGGTGTCGTAGTTGGTACCCGAGGTGGTGAACGCCGGTTCGATGCTGGCGTGGCTGCCTTCGATGCGGCCCCAGATCGCTCGTTGGTCCTCGATCAGCGCCCGGTGGCCATCGGCGCCGGCATAATATTGCGCCTGCTCAGAAGAGACGGGGCATTGGAAATTCTTCGACGCGTCCTTGCAGAACACCGTCTCGGGTGCAGGCTCTTTCCAGTAGCGGTTGCCGACCCGCTGCTGCAGCGTGGGTACGGTGTTGAGCGCCAGCAGGTGCTGCGGATAGACCTCGTAGAGCGGCACGCCGGGCTGATAACGCGGCTCTGGCGGCTCAGGCGTGGGATCCGGAGGCGGGGTCAATTGCGAGCGCAGATACCAGTCGCTGTCGCTGGGATCGGTGACGCCATTGTGGAACAGCGTATAGGCGTAGGCGCCGCCGACCACTGCCTGCTGGCCGTCGGCGGTGACATAGGTGCCGCGCAGCACGAACGACCCGTTCGCAGTCGTCGCGCCATTGATGGCGTCGACCACCTTGATGCCGTCGGAAAGGGTCAAGGCGCCTGGACCAGTCGTGTTCCTGACGAGGAGTGTGGTGCTGCCCGTCGCCGTGCCGCCATTGATGACCAGCCGGTCGGAGGGAGCCCCATCGGCGCCAAGATAGGTGTTCAGCGCCAGCCTGCCGCCCTGGCCGACATAATTCTGCGTCGTCAGCGTCTTGTAGCTCGCAAGCAATGTCGGATCGCCGACCGGCGGGGTGACATCGATCAGACCGGCGTTCGTCGTCTGCTGCGAGACGGTCGAACTCGCCGTCATGGTCCAGATGCTGGTCGGGTCGACCGATACGTTGGTAACGTTGAAAGCCGCACCCGTCCAATGCGAACCGGTGGCGAGGCTGATGTTGGTTGTCGTTTGCGCGGCGATCAACGCATCACCGGTGAGCACGCTGCCATTCGAGGCGTCGAACTGAACGGCGGTCGGT
>NZ_JBFUKO010000345.1:0-5777 GCF_056400805.1 Aminobacter sp. P4_H6_2 | reverse complement strand
ATACGGGGAGAAGGTCCCGGCAGGGGGATGAGGGGCGGCGCCAACACATCAAGGGAGGATACATATGGTCGGTGCATCGAAATTGGAAAGCGGCAGCGGCCCGATTCGCTACGGCATGGTCGGCGGCGGGCAGGGCGCCTTCATCGGCGGCGTGCACCGGATCGCTGCGCGCATGGACGGCGATTTCCAGCTTGTGGCGGGCGCGCTGTCGTCCAACGCGGAGCGGGCAAAATCTTCCGCTGCCGAGATCGGACTTGACCCGGAGCGCAGCTACACCTCGTTTGCCGAGATGGCCAAGGCAGAGGCCAAACGCCCCGACGGCATCGAGGCGGTGGCGATCGTCACGCCCAACAACATCCATTTCCCCGCCGCCAAGGCATTCCTCGAAGCGGGCATCCATGTCATCTGCGACAAGCCGCTGACGGCGACGCTGGCCGAGGCGAAGAAACTTGCTGCCCTTGTCGAAAAGACCGGCAAGGTTTTTGTCCTCACCCACAACTACACCGGCTATCCGATGATTCGGCAGGCGCGCGAGATGGTCGCCAAGGGACTGCTCGGCGATATCCGCGTGGTGCAGGCCGAATATCCGCAGGACTGGCTGACCGAGGATTTGGCCGCCACCGGCCAGAAGCAGGCGTCGTGGCGCGCCGACCCCAAGCAGTCGGGCGCAGGTGGTGCCACCGGCGACATCGGCACGCATGCCTACAATCTCGCCCGCTTCGTCACCGGTTTGGAGCTCGACAGCCTGTCGGCCGATCTCGACGCCTTCGTGCCTGGACGCTTGCTCGACGACAATGTCAACGTCATGCTGCGCTTCAAGGGCGGGGCCAAGGGCATGATCTGGGCGAGCCAGGTTGCGCCCGGTCACGAGAACGGTCTCAAGCTGCGCGTCTATGGCTCCAAGGGCGGCATCGAGTGGGTGCAGGCCGATCCGAACTATCTCTGGTACACGCCGTTCGGCCAGCCCAAGCAGCTGATCACCCGTGGCGGCGTCGGTGCCGGGGCGGCCGCCGCGCGCGTCACCCGCGTTCCGTCGGGTCATCCCGAAGGCTATCTCGAAGGTTTCGCCAACATCTACCAGGAGGCGGCACGCGCCATTCGCGCTGCGCGCAAGAAGGGCGGCAAGCCAGCCAAGGACGTCATCTACCCGACCGTGCAGGACGGCGTCGAAGGTGTCGCTTTCGTCGAGGCCTGTGTGCGCTCATCGAAGAAGAACGCTGCCTGGACCAAGCTTTAGTCATGTGGCCCGCACCATTGTTTGACCTATGTCAAAACCTCTGGGGCGCTGCGTGCTAAGCCTTCCCCGACGTCATCGAGAAAGGGGAATTGGATGTACAGCCACGTTCTTATTGCGACAGATGGATCGATCATTGCCCAAAAGGGTGTCGAGCATGGCCTCAAGCTGGCCAAGAGTGTCGGCGGCAAGGCCACCATTGTCATCGTGACAAAGCCATATCCGCTCCAGGGCACAACTGTGACGGGCTGGGTGGCGGGCGACAACGATATCCGCCGTTACGACGCCAGCCAGAAGGAATTTGCCGACACGGTTCTGGGATCTGCCAAACAAGTCGCCGATAAGATTGGCATAGCCCCTGAGCTCCTTCAGGTGACGGCCGATTCAGCGGCGGAAGCCATTGTCGAAAAGGCGCAGGAACTTGGATGCGACCTGATCGTCATGGCCTCTCATGGCCGTCGCGGGGTTGGTCGGTTACTCCTGGGCAGCCAGACAGCCAAGGTTGTCCAGTACGCCAAGACGCCAGTCCTCGTCGTCCGCTGATCAGCCTGGCATTTTGACCCTCCCCGCAAGGGGAGGGCGGGCTTCGATGCCCTCGTTATGCCTGGTCCACCGTCTTCGGAAACACCTTCCAGCGCTTGGGCCGGAATGCCACCCGGCTCTTCTGGGCAGCGGGGTGGCCGACCGGCAGCTCAATCTCGACCCTTTCCCTTCCGCCGCCGATTTCGAGTTCGACGCGTCTGGTTCCGGCGACGCGGCGGCTGGCGGCGACGGTGCCGGCGATGCAGCCATTGCAGTCGTCGAGCAGTTCGATGTCGTGCGGGCGGAAGTAGAGCACAGCCTCGCCGTCGGGCAGGTCGTGGGTGGCAAGCCCGATCGGCCGGTCGGCGATCCAGACATGGCCGTCCTCGATCTTGACCGGCAGCGCGCTCGATTCGCCGATGAAGCCGTAGACGAAGGGTGAGTTGGGGGTGTCGTAGACCTCGTCGGCGGTGCCGATCTGCTCGATGCGGCCCTGGCTCATCACCACGACGCGGTCGGCGAGTTCGAGTGCTTCTTCCTGGTCGTGGGTGACGAAGATGGTGGTGTGGCCGGTGGCGTCGTGGATCTCGCGCAGCCAGCGCCGGAGTTCGCGCCTGACCTGGGCGTCGAGCGCGCCGAAGGGTTCGTCGAGCAACAGCACCTTGGGCTCGATCGCCATGGCCCGCGCCAGCGCCACGCGCTGGCGCTGGCCGCCGGAAAGCTGGGCCGGGTAGCGTTTTTCCAGCCCCGACAATTGCACCAGATCAAGCAGTTCGGAGGCCCGGTTACGGATCTCGGCCCTGGTCGGGCGCTTGGCCGAGGGCCTGACCTTGAGGCCGAAGCCGATATTGTCGGCGACCGTCATATGGCGAAACAGCGCGTAATGCTGGAAGACAAAGCCGACATTGCGCTCCTGGATGGTGCGGTTGGAGGCATCCTCGTCGCCGAAAAAGATGGTGCCGCGGGTTGGCCGCTCAAGCCCGGCGATGAGGCGCAGAAGCGTGGTCTTGCCCGAGCCGGAGGGGCCAAGCAGGGCGATCAGCTCRCCCGACCTGATGTCGAGCGAGACATCGCGAAGTGCCGGAAACTTGGCGAATTCCTTGCGCACATTGGCAACGCGAACTTCCATGGTCGACCTCTGTCAGTGTCCGCGCGTGGCGGCGATCTCGGCACCGTAGCGGAGCTCGAGAAGGGTTTTGAGCACAAGCGTCACAAGCGCGAGGCCGGCGAGCACGGAGGCCACGGCAAAGGCGCCGACGGCATTGTATTCGTTGTAGAGGATCTCGACATGCAGCGGCATGGTGTTGGTCASSCCSCKRATRTGSCCSGARACCACCGACACCGCRCCGAACTCSCCCATGGCSCGCGCGKTGCACAACAGCACGCCGTAAAGCAGGCCCCATTTGATGTTGGGCAAGGTCACATGCCAAAACGTCTGCCAGCCATTGGCGCCGAGCGACAATGCTGCCTCCTCATCGCCGGTGCCTTGTTCCTGCATCAGCGGGATCAGTTCACGCGCAACGAAGGGGAAGGTGACGAAGACGGTGGCGAGCACGATGCCGGRCACGGCAAACAGAATGACGATGCCGTGCAGCTTGAGCCAGGGCCCAAGCAGGCTCGAGGCGCCGAACAGCAAGACATAGACCAGGCCCGAAATCACCGGCGACACCGAAAACGGCAGGTCGATCAGTGTGGTGAGGAAGGCCTTGCCCTTGAACTCGAACTTGGCGATGGCCCAGGCGGCAGCGACGCCGAAGACCAGGTTGAGCGGCACCGCAATGGCTGCGACCAGCAGCGTCAGCTTGATCGCCGAGATGGTGTCGGGCTCGTTGAYGGCGCTGAGGAATGGCCCAATGCCACGCGAAAACGCCTGCTCGAACACCACCACCAGCGGCAGCAGCAAGAAGATGGCGAGGAAAGCGAAGGCGATCAACATCAGCGCCGCACGCGCCAGCGGCCGCTCGGTCACCGCAAGCGAGGCATGCGCGTGATAGGCGTCGGCGGGGTAGAGCTCGGGATCAGCCATAACGTTTGCGGGTCCGCGCCTGGATGAGGTTGATGATCAAAAGCATCAGGAACGACAGCGCCAGCATGATCGTGGCAATGGCGGTTGCCGCGGCATAATCGTATTCCTCAAGCCGGATGACGATCAAAAGAGGCGCGATCTCGGAGACATAAGGCAAATTGCCGGCAATGAAGATGACCGAGCCGTATTCACCGACACCACGGGCGAAAGCCAGTGCAAAGCCGGTGATGACGGCGGGTGCGAGGCCGGGAAACAGCACCTTGGAAATGGTCTGGAAGCGGTTGGCGCCCAGGGTGGCCGCGGCTTCTTCGACCTCCTTGTCGATCTCTTCGATGATCGGCTGCACGGTGCGCACGACGAACGGTAGGCCGATGAAGACAAGCGCGATGACGATGCCCAGCGGCGTATAGGCGACCTTGATGCCGAGCGGCGCCAAAAGCGCGCCCATCCAGCCCTTGGGCGAATAGAGCGTGGTCAGTGCGATGCCGGCGACCGCCGTCGGCAGCGCGAAGGGCAGGTCGACCATGGCGTCGATGATGCGGCGGCCGGGAAAACGGTAACGCACCAGGACCCAGGCAACGATGGTGCCGAACACGACATTGATGCTTGCTGCGACAAAGGCGGTGCCGAAGCTGATCTCCAGCGCCTTGACGGTGCGCCGGTCGGTGGCGATGGCGAAGAAATCGGCCCAGCCGAGCGAGGCCGAACGCCAGACGAGCCCCGACAAGGGGATCAGGATGATGAGCGTGAGGTAGGCAAGCGAGAAGCCGAGCGTCAATCCGAAACCCGGAATGACGCTCGGCTGTCTGAACCGCCACCCCGCAAAGGCGGGTGATGTGGTCATTTCGTCCTGGTCTTTGCCTTACTGGGCCGGCTTGTAGATCTGGTCGAATATACCACCATCTCCGAAGTGATAGGGCTGCGCCTTTGCCCAACCGCCGAAAATCGGATCGTCGATGGACRCCAGCTTCAGCTTGTGCTGCTGTTGCAGGTCGGCGGCCGGCACCAGTTCGGGCTTGGACGGCCGGTAATGATGCTTGGCGGCGATGGTCTGGCCTTCCGCCGAGTAGAGATAGCTGAGGTAGGCTTCAGCGACCTTGCGGCTGCCCTTGGCGTCGACATTGGCGTCGACCACCGCGACCGGCGGCTCAGCCAGGATCGATTGCGGCGGGAAGACGATGTCGAATTTTTCGGCGCCGAATTCGTCGAGCGCCAGATAGGCCTCGTTTTCCCAGGCGAGCAGCACGTCGCCCTGCTCGCGTTCGGCGAATGTAACCGTCGAGCCGCGCGCGCCGGTGTCGAGGATCGGCACATGGGCGAAGAGATTGGCGATGTATTCCTTGATCTTCGTTTCGTCGCCACCAAACTGGCCGTTGGCCCAGGCCCAGGCGGCGAGATAGTTCCAGCGCGCGCCGCCCGATGTCTTCGGGTTCGGCGTGATCACCTGGACGCCGTCCTTGACCAGGTCGCCCCAGTCATTGATGCCCTTGGGATTGCCCTTGCGCACCAGGAAGATGATCGTCGAAGTGTAGGGCGAGGCGTTGTTGGGCAGGCGCGAGCGCCAGTCCGGATTGATCTTCTTCGACTTCTCGACGATCGCGGTGATGTCGCTTTCGAGCGCCAGCGTCACAACGTCCGCGTCGAGACCATCGATGACCGCGCGGGCCTGCTTGCCGGAGCCGCCATGCGACTGCTGGATCGTCACCGTCTCGCCGCTCTCGGCCTTCCAGTGCTTGGCGAAGGCTTCGTTGTAGTCCTTGTAGAGCTCGCGGGTCGGGTCGTAGGACACGTTGAGGAGCGTGGTATCGGCGAAGGCAAAGCCCAGGCCACCGAGTTGGACCGCGCCGGCCAGAACGGCCGAAAGCAGTATAGATCTGCGTGAAGTGGTCATTTCCGCCTCCGTTCGAATATGGTTCTACTCTATCGAACTGGTAGAAATTAGATGCACTGAACGTTTCGTATTTAGCCGCTCATGGGCAAAATACGGCCAAGCTG
>NZ_JBFUKO010000344.1:0-5802 GCF_056400805.1 Aminobacter sp. P4_H6_2 | reverse complement strand
ATGATGCAGGCAACCGCGCTCAACCAGCGGCGCGAGCGCTTTCGCGATCCGCGCGTGCGCCGGGGCATTGCGCTGTGCTTCGACTTCGAATGGACAAACCGCAATCTGTTCTACGGCGCTTACGAGCGCTCACAATCGACATTCGAGAAATCGGCCTATCGCTCCGAGGGCCTGCCCACACCCGCCGAACTGGCGCTACTCGAACCTTTCCGCGGCCGTATTCCTGACGAGGCTTTCGGCGAGGCAGTGCTGCAGCCGCCCTCCGACGGTTCGGGCCGCGACCGCAAGCTGTTGGGACAAGCCTCGAAGCTGCTGGCGGATGCCGGCTGGGCGCGCAAGGACGGCAGCTTGCGCAATTCCAAGGGCGAATCGCTTACGCTCGAGATCCTGGTCGACGACGACGCATTTGTTCGCGTGTTTTCGCCCTGGATCGAGAACATGCGGGCGATCGGCATCGATGCATCCGCGCGCATGGTCGACTCGACGCAATATCAGGCGCGGCAGACCAGTTTCGACTTCGACGCGATTGCCATGGCCGTTTCCTTTTCGGCAACGCCCAGCCGCGACGAGATCGACGGGCTGTTTCATTCCCGCGCCGCCAACATGCAGGGCTCGACCAACCTGCCCGGCACCGCCGACCCGGCAATCGACGCGTTGGTGGACGCCGTGGGTGCGGCCAAGGATCGCGAAGCGCTGACAGTTGCCATGCGCGCGCTCGACCGGGCCTTGCGCGCCCGGCTAGACTGGATTCCAAATTGGTTTTCGGCGAATCACCGCGCCGCATTCTGGGACATGTTCGGCTATAAGGAGCCGAAACCGGATTTCGGCTTCCCCGTCGAAGCTATGTGGTGGTTCGACAAGGACAAGGCTGCACGTATTGGCAAGACCTGAGATTTCTGCCCCTGACTCGCTCCTTCTGAGGAGCCTTGCCTGATGGGCGCCTATATCCTCCRTCGTATACTTCTGATGATACCGACCCTGTTCGGCATCATGGCGATCTCGTTCGCCGTCGTCCAGTTCGCACCAGGCGGCCCAGTCGAGCAGGTCATCGCCAAGCTGACCGGCCAGGGCGGCAACGCCGGCGACCGCCTGTCCGGCGGCAGCGGCGGGGACGTTGGTGGCGGCAACACTTTCGACGCGGCGGGTAGCGAAGGCTCGTCCAAATATCGTGGCGCCCAAGGCCTCGATCCCGAATTCATCGCCAAGCTCGAAAAGCAGTTCGGCTTCGACAAGCCGCCACTCGAACGCTTCGGCATGATGTTGTGGAACTATGCCCGCTTCGATTTCGGCGACAGCTATTTCCGCGACATCTCGGTGCTCGACCTGATCATCTCGAAAATGCCGGTGTCGATCTCGCTCGGCATCTGGATCACGCTGTTGTCCTACCTCATCTCGATCCCGCTCGGCATCCGCAAGGCGGTCAAGGACGGCTCGACCTTCGACATCTGGACCAGCGGCGTCATCATCGTCGGCTACGCCATCCCGGCCTTCCTGTTCGCCATCCTTTTGATGGTGCTGTTTGCCGGTGGCTCGTTCTTCGACTGGTTCCCGCTGCGCGGCCTGACCTCGGAAAATTTCAGCGAGCTGTCGCTCGGCGGCAAGGTGCTCGACTATCTCTGGCACGTTACATTGCCGCTGGCGGCACTCGTGCTGTCGGCTTTCGCCACGACCACGCTTTTGACCAAGAACTCGTTCCTGGACGAGATCCGCAAGCAATATGTCGTGACTGCCCGCGCCAAGGGACTTTCGCAGCGCCAGGTGCTCTATGGCCACGTCTTCCGCAACGCCATGCTGATCGTCATCGCCGGCTTCCCCGGCGCCTTCATCTCGGCCTTCTTCACCGGCTCGCTCCTGATCGAAAACATCTTCTCGCTCGATGGCCTCGGCCTGCTCGGCTTCCGTTCAGTGCTCGACCGCGACTATCCGGTGGTCTTCGCCAATCTCTACATCTTTTCGCTGATGGGGCTGTTCGTCGGGCTGATCTCCGACCTGACCTACACCTGGATCGACCCACGCATCGATTTCGAGCGGAGGGACGTCTGATGTCGGCGACAGATACGGTTGCCGCACCGGTCAAGCGGCCCTGGCTCTCGCCGATCAACAAGCGGCGCTGGCAGAGTTTTCGAGCCAATCGGCGCGGCTACTGGTCGCTGTGGCTGTTCCTCGTCCTGTTCGGGCTATCGCTGGTTTCCGAATTCATCGCCAACGACCGGCCGCTTCTGATCCGTTTCAAGGGCGAGTTCTTCTCACCGATCATGCGGGACTATGGCGAAGAGACCTTCCTCGGCGACGAGGGCTTTTTGCCTATCACCGACTACCGTATGGCGGTGGTGCAGGAGGCGATAGCCGCCAATGGCTGGATGATTTGGCCGCCGGTCCGCTATTCCTACCGCACAACCAACAACGAGATACCTGAGGCCGCACCGGCCAAGCCGTCCTGGATGTACCCCAAGGAGGTGCGTTGCCAACGCTATCCGCAAGGGGTCGACGATCCCAATTGCACCATCGGCAACTGGAACTGGCTCGGCACGGACGACCAGGCCCGCGACGTGCTGGCGCGTGTCATCTACGGCTTCCGCATCTCGGTGCTGTTCGGCCTGATCCTGACTGTCGGCTCGGCACTGATCGGCGTCTCGGCAGGCGCCATGCAGGGCTATTTCGGCGGCTGGACAGATCTTTTGTTCCAGCGCTTCATCGAAATCTGGTCGGCGATCCCGGTGCTCTATCTGCTGCTGATCATCGCTGCCGTGCTGCCGCCAGGTTTCTTCATCCTGCTTGGGCTGATGCTGCTGTTTTCCTGGGTGGCGCTGGTCGGGGTCGTGCGCGCCGAGTTCTTGCGCGCGCGCAATTTCGAATATGTGAATGCGGCGCGCGCGCTTGGCGTGCCCAACCGCACGATCATCTTCCGACACCTGTTGCCCAACGCCATGGTGGCGACGCTGACCTTCTTGCCCTTCATCCTCAACAGCTCGATCTCGACGCTGACCTCGCTCGACTTCCTCGGCTTCGGCCTGCCGCCCGGCTCGGCGTCGCTCGGCGAATTGCTCAAGCAGGGCCAGCGCAACCTCAATGCGCCATGGCTTGGCCTGTCGGGTTTCGTGGTGATCTCGCTGATGCTGTCGCTGCTGATCTTCGTCGGCGAAGCCACCCGCGACGCCTTCGACCCAAGGAAGACGTTC
Organism: Aminobacter sp. P4_H6_2; assembly: GCF_056400805.1. Lineage (NCBI taxonomy): Bacteria > Pseudomonadati > Pseudomonadota > Alphaproteobacteria > Hyphomicrobiales > Phyllobacteriaceae > Aminobacter > Aminobacter sp. P4_H6_2. The sequence continues at coordinate 2,623 of NZ_JBFUKO010000344.1, read as the reverse complement.
AAGTGAGCTCGGATCTATGGTATAATTTCTTATGTTTTCTACCATGGAGACAGGCATGGGCATGAACATCAAGAATGCGACCGTCGAGCGGCTGGCCAAGGAACTCGCCGCCGAGACCGGCGAGACGATGACGTCGGCCATTCAGGCTGCGCTCGAGGAGCGGCTTGAACGCCTGCGCCATGACAGGGGTGTGGCAGAGAAGAAGCGTCGGTTGCGTGAAATCCTGGATTCGTTGCCGCCGCCACCTCCTGGCGTGACCAGTGACCATTCTGACTTGTATGACGAATTCGGATTGCCGAAATGATCGTCGATGCTTCGGCAATCCTGGCAATTCTGCTCAAGGAACCAGAAGAATATCGCTTCGCTGACGTCCTGACCGAACAGGCCGACACGGTCGTCTTGTCTCCGGTCAACTATCTGGAGGTCGCCCTTCGGGTCGATCGTGGAGACATGGCGGTCACCTCTGACAAGTTGGACCAAATCATCGCCAGCATGAATGTAAGGCTTGTCGACATCACGCCGGACCAAGCCCGTCTCGCCCGCGAAGCCTACAAGCAATTCGGCAAGGGCAACCATCAGGCCAAGCTCAACCTCGGCGACTGCTTTGCCTATGCGCTTGCCAAGGCGCGCCGGGAGCCGCTTCTTTTCAAAGGCGACGATTTTCGCATGACTGACATCGAGGCCGCCATTTGACCTCCCCGCTCCTTTCCGTCCAGGACCTGTCCGTCGCCTTCAGCCAGGGTGGTTTGACGACGACCGCTGTCGACCACATCTCCTTCGATATCGCCAAGGGCGAGACGGTGGCGCTGGTCGGCGAATCAGGATCCGGCAAATCGGTCTCCGCCCTTTCGGTGCTCAAGCTCCTGCCCTACCCGCCGGCTAGCCACCCATCGGGGCGGATGATGTTCGGTGGACAGGACCTGCTGGCGCTTGACGAAAACGCGTTGCGCAAGGTGCGCGGCAACAAGATCACCATGATCTTCCAGGAGCCGATGACCTCACTCAACCCGCTCCACACGATCGAGCGGCAGATCGTCGAGGTGCTTTCGCTGCACCAGGGCATGGGCGACAGGCAGGCGCGAGCCCGCACGCTCGAACTGCTCGAAGAGGTCGGCATCCGCGAGCCACAGAAGCGGCTCGACGCCTATCCGCACCAGCTCTCCGGTGGCCAGCGCCAGCGTGTGATGATCGCCATGGCGCTCGCCAACGAGCCCGAACTTCTGATCGCTGACGAGCCGACAACCGCGCTCGACGTGACCGTGCAGGCGCAGATCCTCGAGCTGCTTGCCAAGCTGAAGTCCCGCAAGGGCATGTCGATGCTGTTCATCACCCATGATCTCGGCATCGTCCGGCGCATCGCCGACCGCGTCTGCGTGATGACACGCGGGCAGATCGTCGAAACGGGACCGACCAAGGAGATCTTCGACAACCCGCAGCACAGCTACACGCGCCATTTGCTTGCCGCCGAGCCGAAGGGCAAGCCGCCGGCAGCCAATGCGTCGGCCAAGACGGTGATGTCGGGCACCGACGTGAAGGTGTGGTTTCCGATCAAGCAAGGCTTCTTCCGCAAGACCATCGACCATGTGAAGGCCGTCGACGGCATCGATATTGCCGTCCGCGCCGGCCAGACCGTCGGCGTGGTCGGCGAATCGGGCTCGGGCAAGACCACGCTGGGGCTCGCGCTCACCCGCATGATCTCGTCGCAGGGCCGGATCGACTTCGACGGCCGCGAGATCGACAAGCTGACCTTCAATGCGATGAGACCGCTGCGTCGCGAGATGCAGATCGTGTTCCAGGACCCGTTCGGCTCGCTCAGTCCGCGCATGTCGATTGCCGACATCATCGAAGAGGGTCTCAAGATCCACGAGCCCGGGCTCAAGGCAGCCCAACGCGACGTTGCAGTCGTCGACGTGCTGCGCGAGGTCGGCCTCGATCCCGAGACACGCTTCCGATATCCGCACGAATTTTCCGGGGGCCAGCGCCAGCGGGTCGCCATTGCACGCGCCATGGTCCTCAAACCGCGCTTCGTCATGCTCGACGAGCCGACCTCGGCACTCGACATGAGCGTGCAGGCGCAGGTGGTTGACCTTTTGCGCAGCCTGCAGGCCAAGCACGACCTCGCTTATCTGTTCATCAGCCACGACCTCAAGGTGGTGCGCGCGCTTGCCAATGACGTCATCGTGATGCGCAACGGCAAGGTGGTCGAGGCGGGATCCTCCGAGCAGATTTTCGAGCGACCGCAGACGGATTACACTCGAGCGCTGATCTCTGCGGCGTTCAAGATCGAAACCGCACCGACAGGTGTGGTCAGCGAATAGCATCAAGGGAAGAGCATGTCGGCCAAGGGAAAAATCCTTCTTTCGATCACCGGCTTCAGCCCGCAACGCTGGTACGAACTGCTGTCGGCAGAGCGCGAGGTGGTGCTCGAACCGGACGGCGCTGCCGATCCTTCGATCGAATATGCCGTCGTATGGAAGCAGCGCCCTGGAACGCTTGCCAAGCTGCCAAACCTCAAGGCGATCTTTTCGGTCGGCGCCGGTGTCGACCATGTCTTTGCCGATCCCAGCCTGCCCGAGGTGCCGATCGTGCGCGTGGTCGCCGACAACCTCACCCAATACATGAC
>NZ_JBFUKO010000343.1:0-5822 GCF_056400805.1 Aminobacter sp. P4_H6_2 | reverse complement strand
CCAGTTCCAGATCGGCGTCCGCGGCACTGATGACACGCACCTGCGTGCCGACAGGCAGGTCTGGACCGGAAACGCGCCATGTCGTGTCGCCGAGCTTGATCCGTCCCCGGCCTTCCTTGATCGGCTCGGTCAGCGTTGCGGTGCGCCCGATCATCTGGGCGCCGCGGCGGTTGAGCAGCGGCTGGTCGGAGACATCGCCACGCCCGCGCACGATCTGCTTGCCGATATAGGCCGAAGCGAGCGCCAGGACGAGGAAGAGCAGGACCTGAACCTGCCACCCCCAGAACGCGGCGTCCCACAAAAGCAGCGAGATCGCGCCGACGATAAGTGCGGCAATGCCGATCCACAACAGGAACACGCCAGGCGCGAAAATCTCCAGCGTCAGCAGGATGAAGCCGAGCAGCATCCAGTTCCAGGGACCGAGTTCGGCAACGATGCGGGCGATCATTTGCGGTTCCTCAATGCACCTGCGCTCAGCTCTGCTCCGGCGGGATGCGCGGCGGGCGCGATGCCTGGCGCTGGGCACCGTTGGTGCCTTCGCTGCGGAATACTTCCTTGGCGATGGCGCCGATGCCGCCAAGCGAGCCGATCAGTGACGACGCCTCGAACGGCATCAGCACGATCTTGTTGTTGGGCGATGCGCCGATCTTGGCGAGAGCTTCGGTGTATTTCTGGGCGACGAAGTAGTTGATCGCCTGGACGTCGCCCTTGGCAATTGCTTCCGACACGACCTGGGTGGCGCGGGCTTCGGCCTCGGCGGAGCGCTCGCGCGCTTCGGCGTCGCGGAAGGCAGCTTCCTTGCGGCCTTCGGCCTCGAGGATCTGTGACTGCTTGAGGCCCTCGGCGGCCAGGATCTGGGCGCGCTTGTTTCTTTCGGCCATCATCTGGCGGCCCATCGACTCGACGAGGTTGGCCGGCGGGTTGATGTCCTTGATCTCGACGCGGGTGAGCTTGATGCCCCAGGGGTGTGCTGCTTCGTCAACGACACGCAACAGGCGCTCGTTGATGGCGTCGCGGTTCGACAGCAATTCGTCGAGGTCCATCGAGCCCATCACGGTACGGATGTTGGTCATGGTCAGGTTGAGGATGGCGTTCTGCAGGCCAGACACCTGATAGGCAGCCTGCGGCGCGTTGAGCACCTGGTAGAAGGCGATGCCGTCAACAGCGACTATGGCGTTGTCGCGGGTGATGATTTCCTGCGTTGGAACGTCCAGCACCTGCTCCATCATGTTCATCTTGGCGCCGATGCGGTCGATGAAGGGGATGATCAGGTTGAGGCCAGGCGTCAGCGTCTTGGTGTAACGACCGAAGCGCTCGACCGTGTAGTTGTAGCCTTGCGGAATGGTCTTGATGCCGGTGAACAGCACAAACAGCACCAGGACGACCAGTGCCGGAATGATAATGTCGAAACCGCTGATTTCCATTCGGCTGACCCCCTAGAATTGAGCGTGGCGGCAAGACGACCGCATCCGCTTGATGTCGAAAGACTTAAGGGTCTTTCCAGGCTGTTACAATCATGTGCCGGCGGATTGTCGGCTGTTCTCAACGACCAAAGCCGAACAAATCGGTGTCTGAGTCCTCGCCGCCTGAAATGGCCGCGCTGACGATCTCGGCTGCGATGCGCGAATAGGTGATGCCATTGCCGCCATAACCCATCACCGCATGGATGCGCGGATGGCGAGGTAGTTTCCCGATTTGCGGCAGGCCTGTGGGCGTGGTGCCGAATGAACCTGCCCAGGCGAATTCAGGCGTCGTTTCGAGCTTGGGCAAAAGCGCCTTCAGCTTGCGCGAGATACGCTCGGACTTTTCGGCGATCAGCATATCGCGTCGGGCTTCGTCGGTGAAATCCTCGTCCTCGCCGCCGCAGATGACACGACCGTCGCCGGTCGCCCGCAGATAGAGGTAGGGTTCAGAGGCTTCCCAGATGAAGGCGGCACCCGGCCACAGCGCCTGCTTTTGCGGTCGCGTGGCGATCGCCCATGTCGAGATGATCTTGTGGCCTGTCGCCGGAACGAGATCGGCGACGAGTTCGTATCCGGTTGCCAGTACGACGTGGCTGGCCGTAATCGTCGGGCCGCCGGCCGTTGTTACGACCACGTCGTCGCGGCTGTCCTTGATGCCGGTTGCCTCGGCAGGTGCGTAGAAGCGCGCCTTGCGTTCGAGCGCCTTGCGGAAAAGCCCGACGGCCAGCTTGCGCGGATCGAGTGCCAGATTGCCATGGCTGAGGATAGCGCCATTGCGCTTGATGCCGAATTTCTCGCGCAGTGACGATGGTGTCAGATAGGTCGCATGGATACCGGCAAGTTGCCGAGCTTCGGCTTCCTTGCGCAGCGCGCTTGGGTCGAGCACATCGCCAGCCAGAAAGAGCGATTGCTTGATCTCGATGTTGCAATGGATGCCAAGTTCGGCGATGCGAGCCTGGAGGTTCATCACCGCGAGGCGCGACCGCCGCCAGGCGCGTTCGGCATGTTGCTTGCCGATCTGGCGCGACAAGCTTGAAAGTGGCTGGTCAATCTCGAACTGGACAAGGGCGGTGGTTGCCGACGTCGATCCCAGGAGTGGGCCGCGCCGGTCGATGCAAACGACCGCATGGCCAGCGTCGGTCAACGCCTCGGCCATCATTGCACCGCTGATGCCCATGCCGATGATGGCGACGTCGGTCTTGATGTCGCGCACAAGCTTGCCTGTGGCAACGGCAGGCGCGCGATAGGCGGACCAGACGGGCCGTCCGGTCCTGAGGTCGAGCTTGCGGGTCATTTGTGGCGGGCTCTCCGGGGTGTGCGCTCAACGCGCCGCCTCAAGAGAGGTTCCGCCTCCGGGCAGGGCTCAGACCCAGCCGGACAGTTCGCGCCTTGTGATCGTCTCGATGACCGCCATGCCCTCGGGGCTGTCGTTCAGGCACGGGATATGGGAGAAATTCTTGCCGCCGGCATGGTGGAAGATTTCGGCGTTTTCGCCGGCGATCTCCTCCAGCGTTTCGATGCAGTCGGCCGAAAAGCCCGGATTGACGATGGCGATCGATCTCACGCCTTCCTTGGCGAGCCGCTCGACAGTCTTGTCGGTGTAGGGCTGCAGCCATTCCTGGGCGCCGAAGCGCGACTGGAATGTGCTCATCAGCTTCTTGTCGCTCATGCCGAGGCGCTCGCGCAGAAGCCGTGTGGTCTTCACGCAATGGCAGTGATAGGGGTCGCCCTTTTTGAAATAGGGCTTCGGGATGCCGTGATAGGAGGCGAGGATCACCTCCGGCTCGAAGTCGAGCTTGGCAAGGTGCTGCTCGATGGAGCGCGCGAGTGCTTCGATATAGACCGGTTCGTCGTAGTAAGCCGGCACGCTGCGGATCGTCGGCTGTGCGCGCAGCTTCATCAGCGCGCGGAAAAACTGGTCGTTGGCGGTTGCCGTCGTCGTTGCCGAATATTGCGGGTAGAGCGGGAACAAGACGATCCGGTCGCAGCCCTGCTCGATCAGCTTCCTGGTGATGCTTTCAGTCGAGGGATTGCCGTAGCGCATGGCCCAGTCGACCACCACGTCGGGCAAGTCGCGCAGTGCTTCGGCGAGCTTTTCGCCCTGGGCACGAGTGTAGGTGCGCAGCGGCGACTCGTCGCGCTCGGTGTTCCAGATCTTCTTGTAGTTTGCGCCTGACTTCTTCGGCCGGGTGTTGAGCACGATGCCGTAAAGGATCGGATACCAGACGATGCGCGGCAGTTCGATGACGCGCGGGTCCGACAGGAACTCGCGGAGATAACGCCACATCGATTTCTGGTCGGTGCCATCGGGGGTGCCGAGATTGACCAGGAGAACACCGACCTTGCCCTTGCGCACTGCGGGATGACCGTTCGGGAACGGGCCGAGTGCCTTAGCCGATTTTTCGTTGATCGTCGTGGTCATGTTCATTCGGTGTCTCCGTAATGCGGGATACCTAGTTGAATGGTGCAGCCGTTCAATGTCGCGTCTGGCCGCACCCAAATACAAAGCCCGCCCGGCATGCCGGGCGGGCTTGTTTGGGACAAATGAGCCCTATCAGTTTACCGACGGGATCGAAAGCGTTCCGCCGATGTGCAGGTCCTTTGCCTTGGCATCCGGATTGGCCTCGGCGATCAGCTTCCATTTGGTCGGATCGCCGAGATAGGTCTTGGCGAGATCCCAGAAGGTATCGCCGGCAACCACTGTATGCGACTTCGCAGCTGCAGCTGACGCCGGTGCGGCCTCGGCAGGCTTGGCCGGTTCGACGGTCGGCGGGGTGTTGGCGATTTCCGTCGAAGCGCCGGGCAGGGCGGGCGTTGCAGGTGCTGCTTCCGCCGGCTTCGCAGGCTCGGCTGCCGCCGCTACGGCGATCTCGGTGATGCGGCCATCGAGCTTGGGCGTGAAGGGCCTGTTCTTGGCGAGGTAGTCGGCAACGACCTGTTCGAGGCTCGGACCGTAATCATAGGCGTTGGTGCCGTTCGAGGCGAACAGCTTGTAGCCGTCTCCGCCCTGGCGGACGTAGTTGTTGGTCGCCACCGTATAGACCTTGGCTTCGTCGATCGGCTTCCAGGCACCGCCGTCCATCACTTCCACCGACTTGACGCGGCCGGCATTGGCGGCGACCGACTTGTCGAAGGAATATTTGAGGCCCGAGACCTGCGGGAACTTGCCCTTGCCTTCCTCGATCTCGCTGACGCCGGCCTCAAGCGAGGCAACGATGTCCTTGCCCGACAGCTGGAAGGTGGCGAGCGTGTTCTGGAACGGCAGCACCGTCAGCACTTCGCCCATGGTGACGACACCCTGGTCGATGGAGGCGCGAATGCCGCCACCGTTCTGGAAGACGATGGTCACCCCCTGGTCCTTGACCCGGTCGAGGATGGCGTCGGAGATCAGGTTGCCCATTTCGCATTCGCGCGCCCGGCAGCTCTCACGGCTGCCGTCGATCAGGGCGGTGGTTTCCGAGACCTCCTTGTTCTTCAGTTCCTCGATCGGTGCGCCGAGCTCCTTGATGCGAGCAAGCACGGCCTCGTCGGGCTTGATCGAGTTGTCGAGGTAGATCGGGTCGCCCTTGGCTTCCTTGACGACACCGTTGTCGTCGAAGGTCACGGTGAACTCGCCGAGATATTTCGAGTAGGACGCCGCCTGGGTGACCGGCACCTTGTAACCTTCGGGGTTGTCGATCATCGTCGGATAAGGCCCTTCGGCCTTGGCGTCGGTGTTCGACAAGAGCGAGTGCGAGTGGCCGCCGACGACCACGTCGACGCCTGGAATCTTGGCGATCATCTCCTTGTCGCGGGGATAGCCGACATGGGTGAGCGCGATGATCTTGTTGACGCCCGCAGCCTTCAGCTTCTCGACTTCGGCGGTGATGTTCTTGACGTCGTCCTCGATGGCGATGTTGGGACCGGGCGAGGCGACCTCGGGCGTGTCGTTGGTGACGGCACCGACAATACCGATCTTCTGGCCGCCGATCTCAATCACAAGCGACGGCTTGATGCGGTCGCCGACCTTGGATTGCGCGTTGGGATGCACGTTGGCGGAAAGCACCGGGAACTGGATCTTCTCCAGGAACGGCACCAGCGCGTCCTCGCCGTCGTCGAACTCGTGGTTGCCCACGGTCATCGCGTCGAACTTCATCTGGTTCAGGAACTCGGCTTCAGCCGCGCCCTTGTAGGTGGTGTAAAACAGCGAGCCCTGGAAATTGTCGCCCCCATTGAGCAGCAGGACATTCTGGCCTTCGAGCTTCTTGCGCTGGTCGGCAATCGCCGTCACCAGGCGTGCCGCGCCCCCAATGCACTCGCCCTTGCCTTCTTCTTCAGCAGAGCAGGTCGATTCGAACTTGTTGTTGCTCTCAATGCGGC
>NZ_JBFUKO010000342.1:0-5824 GCF_056400805.1 Aminobacter sp. P4_H6_2 | reverse complement strand
GAGCACCATGGCGCAGGAACCGCTGGCCACGAAAGGCAACTTCCTCCACATCTACGACTTCCGCGTCGAGGCCGGGCGCGAGGAGGAATTCGTCCAACTGTTCGAGGAATTCGACTACTCGGACGGCAACCCGATGCACAAGTCCTGGGCCCAGGTGAAGGACGGCGTCTTGTGCCGCGATACCGAGGATCCGCAGCGCTTCTTCCTCATCGCCGAGTGGTCCGACATCGTCGAGCACGCCAAGATCCGCAAGGTGCTGGCCGAGGAAATCAAGCCGGCCTTCGTCGGCCTGATCGAGGGCCGCAAGTTCGTACCAAAATATGTCGAGGTCGTTTCGTCGACGCCCGACGAGATCCTCAACGCCGCGTCACACTGACTGCTGAAGCGATGCGCACGCTCTACACCTTCTTCAGGTCGTCGACCTCGTATCGGCTGCGCATCGCGCTCGCGCTCAAAGGGCTCGACTACGAGCCCCGCTTCATCAGCCTGCCCAGGATGGACCACCGCACCGCCGACTACATGGCGCTCAACCCGCAAGGGCTGGTGCCGACGCTCGTCGAGGACGGCAATATCTTCGCCCAAAGCCTCGCCATGCTCGAATATCTCGACGAGACCCATCCCGAGCCGCCGCTCTTACCCACTGACCCCGCCGGTCGTGCCTATGTCAGGGGCCTCGCCCAGATCATCGGCTGCGACATCCACCCGCTCAACAATGTGCGCGTTCTGAAATACCTGAAGTCGCGCTGGCAGCTTTCCGACGACGACACCAACGAATGGTACCGCCACTGGATCGAGGAGGGGTTCCGCTCGTTCGAGGAGACGCTTGCTGCATCCGGCCTCTCAGGCAGCTATTGCCTCGGCGACATCGTCACCATCGCCGACATCTGCCTGGTGCCGCAGGTGGCCAATGCCCGGCGCTTCCTTTGCGATCTGGCCGCCTTTCCCCTGTCGATCGCCATCGCCGACCGCGCCGCCGCCCTGCCGGCATTTGAGGCGGCGCATCCAAATTTGCAGGCCGACGCGTTCTGAAGCGAATACGTCGGCAATACCCCTCACGCCGTTCGCCGCTCGGCCACCGTCGCCTTGTCATAGCCGGCGACCTTCTTGTAGGTGTTTGACAGCGCCGCCAGCTCGTCCTGCGTGATGACGTCGTCAAGCCGAGCGAACGGCCGGTCACCCGTTCGCTCGTAGACCTCCTTGAGAATGACGTCGGGCGGGGTGGTGCGGTTGGTGCGCACGACGGTCGCCGTCGCCTGCAGCCGCTTGTCCTCGTAGGCCTTGAGCACGCCAGCGACGTCGCCGCCCGATGCGAAGCTGTCGGCCAGCGCACGCGCGTCGAGGATCGCCTGGCCAGCGCCGTTCGAACCGCGCGGATACATTGGGTGCGCGGCGTCGCCGAGCAGTGTGAGGCGGCCAAAGCTCCAGCGAGCAAGCGGGTCCTTGTCGACCATCGGGTATTCGAGGATCGCCTCAGTGCCGCGGATCAGCCCCGGCACGTCGAGAAAATCGAATTTCCAGTCGGCGAAGGCATGGATGAAGTCGTCGAGCCGGCCGCGGCGGTTCCAGTCCTGCTGGTGGTAATGCGGTGTCTCGATCTCGGCGACCCAGTTGATCAGCTGGCCGCCTTCGGCATCGAGCTTGTTGCGGATGGGATAGATGACCATCTTGCCATGCGTGAGCCAGCCGGCGCGGACATAGCTCGCGCCGCCGAGATAGGGTTTCCACCAGGTCGTGCCGCGCCACATGTTGACGCCGGAATAGATCGGGCCGACGTCGTCGGGCACGAGCTTCAGGCGCACGACTGAGTGGATGCCGTCGCAGCCGACGATCGCCGCACCACGCTGAATGGGCCGGTCCTCGCCGGTGCGGCCGTCGACGAAACGGGCAATCGCGGCATCCGCCGTCTGCTCGACATCGATGCATTTCCAGCCGGTGACGACGCAGTCCGGCCCGGCCCGCTCGACGAGTGCTGCGTAGAGGATCTGCTGCAGGTCGCCGCGATGGATCTGGAACTGCGGATAATCATAGCCGGCAAAAGTGCCAACCGGCTCCTTGTAGACTAGCTGGCCGAAGCGGTTGAAGAAGCAGGATTCGCGCGCCGTGACCGCGACCTCGGCGAGTGCTGCCTGCAGGCCGAGCTCAGTGAGCTCGCGGCTGGCATGCGGCAGGATTGAGATGCCGACGCCGATCGGCCGGATCTCCTGGGCGCTTTCGTAGACACGAAAAGGAATGCCTGCCTTGAAAAGCATCAGGGCCAGCGTCAGCCCGCCGATGCCCGCGCCGATGATCATCACGTCCATGTGGCTCCCCGATCAATTTAAGCAGTATACTGACTAATACCCCGTTCGAAACGCGTCGACGCCGCCTGCACCGGCCGGCTAGACCGCTTCGCGGAACGGCAGTTCGAATTCCTGGCGCGCGTTGCGGTCGAGGATTTCCTTGGCAAGTGCGGCGGCCACGCCGGTCGGCTCGTTGGCGGCACTGGTCAGGATGAACTCGACCTCCTCGAGCTGCGGCAGCTGCGGGCTGGTCGGCAGCACCATCAGCCCCGACGACACCATGCTGCGCGGCTGCACCATGATGCCGAGCCCTGCGCGAGCGGCTGCCTGAAGCCCGCTCAGGCTGCCGCTGGTGCAGACGATGCGCCAGGGGATGCCCATGCGGTCGAGCGCCTCAATCGCCGCGACACGGGTGATGCCCGGACGCGAAAACAGGATCAGCGGCAATGGCTTGCCAGCCTCGACGACCGATGGGTCGCGCGCCGCCCAGACCAGCCGTTCGGTGCGCACGGCAACGCCGCTGCGCGCCTCACGCTGCTGGTTGAGACCGACGCGGCGCTTGGCGATGACGAGGTCGAGCGCGCCCTCGTCGAGCAGGTCGAACAGTGTGCTCGACAGCGCCACCGTCAGCTCGAGTTCGACGGAAGGATGGCGCTCGGTGAATTTGTGCAGCACGTCGGCCAGCCGGGTGGTGACGAAATCCTCCGACGCGCCAAAGCGGATGCGGCCGGTCAGCCTGGCCCCCTGCAAGTAGCTGCGGGCACGTTCATTGGCGTCGAGGATCGAACGGGCAAAGCCGAGCATTGCCTCGCCGTCGGGCGTCAGCATCACCGAATGGGTGTCGCGAACCAGAAGCCGCCGGCCGACGCTGACCTCGAGCCGCCTGATGTGCTGGCTGACCGTCGACTGGCCGAGCCGGAGATGCACTGCCGCCCCGGTGAAACTGCGCGAACCGGCAACCGCTACGAAGGTCTGGAGGAGTATAGGATCGAACATGATCCCTCCCTGTGTTCACGAAACGAAATGAGCATCATTCCTGTATGCGCCATTCACAATGCCATTGGCATTTGGCATACTGTATACAAAATTAGCCCATTGCCAAGGGATCCCACGCCTTGTTCGCACGTTTTCGTCCCGACACCTTCATCATGCTGATGGTCGCCTGCATCGCGCTGGCGTCGCTACTGCCGGCACGGGGCAGTTTCGCCGGCCATTTCGGCACCGCGACCAACATTGCCATCGCGCTGTTGTTCTTCCTCCACGGCGCGCGGCTGTCGCGGGCAACAGTCATCGCCGGCATGACGCATTGGCGACTGCACCTTTTGGTGTTTTCGACCACCTTCGTGCTGTTCCCGATAATAGGGCTGGCACTCGGCCTCTTGGTACCGACGGTGCTGCCGGCAGCACTTTATGCCGGCGTGCTGTTCCTGTGCGTGCTGCCGTCGACGGTGCAATCGTCCATCGCCTTCACCGCACTTGCCGGCGGCAACGTGCCGGCCGCCGTGTGCTCGGCCTCGGCCTCCAACATCATCGGCATGTTCCTGACCCCGCTGCTCGTCGGGCTGTTGTTCGCCAAGACCGGAGGCGGCGGCGTGTCGCTGTCAGCGATCGAAGGCATCATGCTGCAGCTTTTGGCGCCCTTCATCGCCGGCCAGCTCGTACAGCCCTGGCTTGCTGGCTGGCTGGGCCGGCACAAATGGCTGGTGACGGTCGTCGACCGCGGCTCGATCCTGATGGTGATCTACCTCGCCTTCTCCAAGACGATGGTCGCAGGCCTCTGGCAGCAGCTGCCCCTGCAGTCACTCGTGGTGCTGCTGCTGATCGCCGCCTTCCTTTTGTCGACGGCGCTGGCAACCACCATCTTCGCCAGCCGGTTCCTCGGCTTTTCCAGACAGGACGAGATCACTGTCGCCTTCTGCGGCTCGCACAAGAGCCTCGCCTCAGGCGTGCCGATGGCCAACGTCATCTTCGCCGGCCAGGAGATAGGTGCCATAGTGCTGCCACTGATGCTCTATCACCAGATGCAGTTGATGGTCTGCGCCTGGATGGCGCGACGCTACGCCGAACGCGCCGCCGAGCTTGCGCCCGTGACCGAGCCGCAAGGCGCCGCACAATAGCCGCACGCAAGTAGCTTTGGCACTCAGTCAGTGCGCAGAGGTCGCAGATCTGGCCGATGGCACTCAAGACTGTGTCGATGGTTCGGGCGGCTTTGTTGCAACAGCACCTTGAGCTTGGCTAGGGCCAGCGGCTTTGCGATGCTTGCGCCTGGCGTCGATCGCGTTTCGTTTGATCCTAAGCCTGACGCAATCGGCGTCGTTTGAAGCCTTGAACTCCACTCCCTAACGACGCCGGCTCCCATGATTGTTGGCAAGCTGATCGGTGGTCGATTGCCGGACATGCTACCGCAAGGCCGGCCTTCCGGAGTGACGCGCCGGCGTCCGGCGCCGAGCAGCATGACTGCACGTCTCATCTTGATGACTGAACGTCCCAATGTGCCCGGCAACCTCGTTCGAAGTAGTGACACCATGAGCGACATGGCGGACAAGTATTTCTGGTTTTGGACTCAAGTCTTCTAGCTGGCCATGAGGGGCTGGCAAGAATGAACAATGGGGCGAGCACCTGGAAGGGCGCGGATATGCCAGAAACAGTTCAGATGCAGCAGATTGGCGAAGCAGAGCACCCCGCTCACTGGCAGTCATCGTATCTGGGCCGGGCACTCAGCAAGGCATGGGTCCGCGTTACGTTCGCCGGCCCGCGCGACCAACAGCCGGACGGTCTGGAAGCGTTCGACATGCTCGGCGGCTGGAAAGGCTCCGACGTCAGGCGGCGCGACATCAGCTAGCACCTCGCCAGTCGACTTGCCGGCAACGGCAGGCGGCAAACAAAAACTCCATTGATCAGGAGCGGCCGACCTGGCGCCGTATTTCTTCGCGGCATTCAGGGCTCCGCAGATTGTCACCGGTGCCCTCAGGTCGTCGGACACGTTGGTCGCCACCGAAACCGGCCCTGATCTCCATTTCGACCCATCCGCGACGCTCAGCCTCCTCCACAGCGGCCAGATTGTAGCCGACCCCAGCAACACGGCTTCAAGGCCAGCTTCAACGTGAGATTCTCATGCGCATCAGCCCATTGTCCCGTCCGACGACAAACCCTGCCGACGAAGCTTCCTTTGAGCGTCCGTCCCGTTTCGGGCGTCTGCTACTCCAGACATTGCGGGGTTCGACGATGCTGTGTGGGTTCGTCTCCGCCGGTGTTCATTCTGTGTTGGCAGTAACGACTTTGGGTTTGGCTGCGCAACCGGCTCTGGCGCAATGTTCTCCCACGGTGGGCGGCTTCGCGTGCTCCGGAGCCAATACGACCGGGCAAGACATAGATGCCGACGATGCCGCTGTCGTTACGACCCCTGGCTTCAGCGTCGACACGACGGCGTCGGGTGGGCACGCCCTTTACATCCAGGGGCTCGGCCATGTCAGCTACATCGACGTCAATGCGGCGACCCTCACGGCGGGCTCGGGTCAAATTGGTCTGAATATCCAGGCGAATGG
>NZ_JBFUKO010000341.1:0-5860 GCF_056400805.1 Aminobacter sp. P4_H6_2 | reverse complement strand
GCGAGCTGAAATGCAAGGCGCGCGACGAGGCGATGGTGCGAACCATGCTTCTCCAGGCGCTGAGCGTCAGGAAGCTAAGGCTGCAGTCTTTGGAAAGCCATGCGCTGCCGGATACGAGCTCTGTCGAAGTCGAGGCACTGGTATTCAGCGCGCGCGAGGAAGACAGCTTGGTGGAGCACCTTGTCGGCGAATTGAGTATGACGCCCCAGATAGTTGCGACGAGCTGGACCTCAACAACGCCGCCCGAATAGCTGCGGGCGAATTCAATCCTGGCGCTAGCTGCCGCGCCCTTCTTCTTTCCGCTTCGCCCGAAGCCTGTCGGGCAGCCCGTCATGATCGCCCAGAGCGCGTTCTGGCACGTCTTCCCACCAATCGTCACGCATGGGCTTTCGCTCGGGATTGCGCGGATAGACGATCCGGTTTTCGGCCTTGGTGGTTTCGCCAACCACTAAAAGGCGGACTTCAGTTTCGGTGTTGTTGAGAAAGCTGTGGGCCAATCCTGTGCCCGCGGGGAAGCCCACGGAGTCACCGGGCCTCAGCCGATGCAAGTTACCGTCCAGCCAGACATCTGGCTCGCCGTCGAGCACGTAGACGAATTCCTCTTCGGCACTTTCGGCGTGCGGAAACGATGTCCGCCGGCCAGGCGACAGGCGGACATGGTGGATGCCGATCCGCTCAAGGCCAAAATGCGCGGCGAGGGGCGCGCCAATGCCCCTCAACTCGTTGGTGCCGGAAAATGTCTCGCCGTCCGGCCGTTCAACCTCGGTCCAGTGGGCGATTTCAGAAGGACGGTCGGACGCGGCCATTTGGATCCTCGCACAGGGTTGTCACTTTCAAGGCGACCACTGTCGCGATCGCCTGTCTTGACGTCAATGCGGGCAGTGCTGCCTCAAGGCACAAGCTGATCCGACGGGTCCGACCTTACTCCGCGCTATTGGCTGCAGCCAGGCCGGCCGCAATGTCTTCCTTGAGGTCGGCGACGTCTTCCAGCCCGATCTGCAGGCGGATGATCGGGCCTTCGTAAGGCCCGTTCGCAATCTTGCGGTCGCCGAGGAATACGGGCACGGCAAGGCTCTCATAGCCGCCCCAGGAGTAGCCGAGGCCGAAGATTTCGAGCGCGTCCAGGAAGGCATGCGCCTTCTTGGTGCCGCCGCCGGCAAGCACCACCGAGAAGATGCCGCTGGAGCCTGCGAAGTCGCGTTTCCACATGGCGTGGTCGGGGTGGCTTTCGAGTGCCGGGTGCAGCACGCGCGCAACGCCGGGCTGGCCTTCGAGCCAGCGCGCAATTTCGAGCGCGCTCCTTTCGTGATGGGCAAGGCGGACGCCCATTGTGCGCAAGCCGCGCAGCACCTGGTAGACGTCGTCAGGGCCGGCACAGCAGCCGAGCGTGTCGAAAGCTTCCCTGAGGCGCGGCCAGCAGGCGGCGTTTGCCGAAACGGTGCCGCTGAGAATGTCGGAATGGCCAGCCGGATACTTGGTTGCGGCATGGATGGAGACATCGACGCCGAAGTCGAGCGCCCTAAACAGCAGCGGCGTGGCCCAGGTGTTGTCCATCATGACGATTGCACCCGCAGCATGCGCGGCTTTGACGATCGCGGGGATGTCCTGCACCTCGTAGGTGTTGGATGCGGGCGATTCGGTGAACACGACCTTGGTGTTGGGCTTGATCAGTTCGACAATTTTCGCACCTGCATGCGGGTGGTAATAATCGACCTCGACGCCGAGACGCTTCAGCATGGTGTCGGCGAAATGACGGGTCGGATGATAGACCGAGTCGGTGATGAGCACGTGGTCGCCGGCCGACAGGAAGCCGAGGAGCGGCACGGTGACGGCGGCGAGGCCCGAGGGAACCGCGATTGTGCCGGCCGAACCTTCAAGCTGGTCGATCGCCTCGCACAGGGCGTCAGTCGTAGGTGTTCCGCGGGTGCCATATGTGTATTTTTGAGCACGCCCCGCCATCGTTGCGGCATTGGGATAAAGAACCGTCGAGGCGCGCACGACCGGCGGATTGACAAAGCCATGAAAGCCGTGTGGATCGTGCCCGCAATGCGCGAGCCGCGTGTTGACGCCTTTGATCCTACCGTTGTCTCGAGTCATGAAACCGCACCCTTTCAGCGAAGACGCCAGCCATAATGCGACCGCTCTACCGGCGCAACCGCCGCGCGGCCCCGTTCGGCTGGGCCAGATATGGCCAGCGGGTTTTGCCGGGCGCCTCGTTGAGACGATCGGGTTTACCTGGCGCCRCATGTGGCGCGCTCCTGTCGGCACTCCGCCGCCGGTCTGGACACGTCAGCTGACGCTTTTGTTGCTTTGCGGTGCTTGTGTCGTCGGATTGCTGTTTTTCATCGATTCGGCGGTGATGAATTTCGTTCTCTCCAACCGCAACAACCTGACGAGTTGGCTGGCCTGGCTGAGCGATATAGGCAGGTCCGAATGGTATCTCGTTCCCTCCTTGTTGGTCTATCTGGCAACCGCGAGCGCCGATTGGCGCGGCGTCGGCTATGGCTTCCAGGCCCGGCTGGTGACGCTGTTTGGCCAAGCAGCTTTTGTTTTCGGCTGCGTTGCAGTCACTGGCATCGCTGTCAATATCGTCAAGTTGTTCTTCGGCCGCGCCAGGCCGGCATTCTACGGCGAATACGGTGCCTATTATTTCGATCCCTTCGTGGTGACGCGCTATTCTTCGAGTTTCCCCTCGGGCCATGCGACGACGCTGGGAACCGTGGCCGCGATCCTGATGATCTGGTTCCCGCGCTATTGGTTGCCGATCGRCATCGTCGGCCTGCTGTTTTCGGCTTTGCGGATTCCGGCCGCCGCGCATTATCCATCCGATGTTGCGGCCGGCTATCTGTTCGGGCTGATCGTGACGATCATTGTCGCCAGGTTCTTTGCTGCGCGTCGTGTCGGTTTCCGCCCAACACCGGGCAAGCTCTTGCCCGTTGCCACCGGATTCGGCAGGCTGAGGCGGGCTGCCGGCTAAGCGGCTGGAACCAGGCTTGTCGGGCGCAGCACAGATCGTGCCTGGACCTTTCTAATACTAAAGACCGAGGCGTCCATCGCGGGTCTTTATTGCTTGACCTAATAAGAATTATCGCCTTCGATGTCATTTGTGAACCGGACTGCAGCAATGCGCGCCGGATAGGTGCGCAATCCGGGAAATGGGCCGGATAGGGGACGCTGAGTTCACAGATCAAAAAGACAGGCAACGCCTGCAAAAAAACAGAAAAGGGTTCGTGGGTCATGAAGTATATCATTTCAGGCATTCTCGGGGCTGCTACGCTCGGCATGGTGGCGACCGCCGCATCTGCCGGCACCCTTGAGGACGTCAAGGCAAAGGGCTTCCTGCAATGCGGCGTCAGCACCGGCCTGGCCGGGTTCTCGGCACCGAACGACAAGGGTGACTGGCAGGGACTCGATGCCGATTTCTGTCGCGCGGTTGCAGCAGCGGTCTTTGGCGATGGCACCAAGGTCAAGTTCACGCCGCTTTCCGCCAAGGAGCGCTTCACCGCTCTTCAATCGGGCGAAATCGACCTTCTGTCGCGGAACACCACCTGGACCATCAATCGCGATACGGCACTTGGCCTGAACTTCGTTGGCGTTACCTATTTCGACGGCCAGGGCTTCATGATCAATGCCAAGAAGCTGCCGGGCGTGAATTCCGCACTCCAGCTCTCGGGCGCCGCAGTCTGCGTGCAGACGGGCACTACGACCGAACTCAATCTCGCCGACTACTTCAAGGCGAACAAGATGGAGTACAATCCGGTCGTCTTCGAAAAGCTTGAAGAGGTTAACGCTGCTTATGATGCCGGCCGTTGCGACGTCTACACCACCGACCAGTCGGGCCTTTATGGCATCCGTTTGACGCTTGCTTCGCCGGACGATCACGTCGTTCTGCCCGAAATCATCTCCAAGGAACCGCTCGGACCTGCCGTGCGCCAKGGCGACGACAAGTGGTACCACATCGTCAAGTGGACCTATTTTGCGCTGCTGACCGCCGAGGAACTCGGCATCACCCAGGCCAATGTCGAGGAAATGAAGGCATCGGGTAACCCCGAGGTCAAGCGCGTGCTCGGCACCGAGACTGACACCAAGATCGGCACCGATCTCGGCCTCGGCAATGACTGGGTCGTCAGCATCGTCAAGTCAGTGGGCAACTATGGCGAAGTCTTTGAACGCAATGTCGGCCAGGGCAGCCCGCTGAAGATTGCCCGTGGCATCAATGCGCTCTGGACCAAGGGTGGACTGCAGTACGCGCCGCCCATCCGCTGATCCGAAGTCTCACCCGGAAGGCGGCGAATCCGCCTTCCGGTTACTCTTTAAGAGGGACTTCCGATGGCTACGCAGGACATACCCCATGACGTAGGGGGCGGCCGCGCGTCGCTTCTCTACGATCCGAAGGTGCGCGGCATCTTCTTCCAGATCCTCGTGGTCGTTGCGCTTACCGCGTTCGTCTGGTGGATCATTGGCAATACGATCGAGAACCTGAAGCGCGCCAATATCGCGTCGGGTTTCGCCTTTCTCAACGGCCGTGCCGGCTTCGACCTCAGCGATTCGCTGATCGCCTTCGATTCCGATTCGACCTACAAGCGCGCGTTGCTGGTTGGCTTCCTCAACACGCTTGTTGTGGCTGTCGCCGGCATCGTAACCGCGTCGATCCTGGGATTTCTCCTTGGCATCGGCCGGCTGTCGCAGAACTGGCTGATCCGCAAGATCTGCACTGTCTATGTAGAGATATTCCGCAACATCCCGCCGCTGCTCGTCATCTTCTTTTGGTATTTCGGTGTGCTTTCGGTGCTGCCGCTGCCCAAGGAGAGCATTGAGCTGCCTTTTGGCTCGTTTCTCAACAGCCGAGGCTTTTATTTCCCCAAGCTGATCTGGGGCGAGGGTTCGATGCTGGTGCCCGTGGCGTTCCTGCTTGGCATCGGGATGTCGTGGTTTGTCGCCCGGCGTGCCCGCCAGCGGCAAATGGCGACGGGTGCGACATTCCCCGTGTTCTGGACGTCGCTGGCGCTGATTATCGGCCTGCCTCTTTTGGCACTCGCCGCGACGGGCTTTCCCATGAGCTTCGATTTCCCAAAGAAATCGACTTTCAATTTGACGGGCGGCTTGCAGATCAAGCCGGAGTTCCTGGCGCTCTATCTGGCYYTGTCKTTYTATACKGCAGCSTTCATCGCCGAGATCGTGCGYGCCGGCATCAAGGGCGTCAGCAAGGGCCAGACCGAGGCGTCGTCGGCACTTGGCCTGCGCTCGGGACAGGCGCTCAGGCTGGTGGTGGTGCCGCAGGCGCTGCGCATCGTCATTCCGCCTTTGACCAGCCAGTATCTCAACCTGACCAAGAACTCGTCGCTGGCCATCGCCATTGGCTACCCCGATTTGGTCGCGKTGGGAGGCACGGTGCTCAACCAGACCGGACAGGCTATCGAGATCGTGGTCATCTGGATGGTCGTCTATCTCGGTCTCAGCCTGGTCACGTCCGCTTTCATGAACTGGTTCAACGCCAAGATGGCGCTGGTGGAAAGGTAGGAGGCGGACATGTCGCAAGATATCGGATACGTCCGCACCGAATTGGCGCTGCCGCAACCAGCCCCTCTTCGCGAGCGCGGGCCAGTGGCATGGATACGCAAGAACCTTTTTGCCAATCCATTCGATTCGGTGCTGACGATCCTCGGTCTTTTGATCGTGGCGATGATTGTGCCGCCGCTCTTCAACTGGGCCGTGGTCAATGCCCAGTGGACGGGTACCGACCGGACCTTCTGTGCGACTGTGGCACAGGGTGGCATCCAGCCTGACGGCTGGTCCGGCGCCTGCTGGGCGTTCGTCAATGCCAAGTTCGGCCAGTTCATGTTCGGCCGCTATCCCATAG
>NZ_JBFUKO010000340.1:0-5888 GCF_056400805.1 Aminobacter sp. P4_H6_2 | reverse complement strand
CTCCTATGTCCGGCCATCGCGCTTCCTAAGCCCGAAATCGGTCGACAAGGATGGCAGTTATCAGGCGCCGGTCGGTACCGGACCATGGATCCAGGAAACTGCGTCGAACAGCGAAAGCTCCTTCAAGCGGTTTGATGGCTATTGGGGCGATCTGCCGTCATTCGAGCATGTCGAGCTGAAGGTCCTGCCGGATTCACGCAGCCGCATGGCGGCGCTTAGGGCAGGCGAGATAGATCTGGCCGGCGGCGACTACCTGGCTCCCATTAAGGCGACGGAAGCCAAGGCGCTGGAAAGCGCTGGCATCCCGGTCACGGTTGAGACCGGAACGACAACGATCGTACTCGCTTACAATCCCGACCGGAACGAAGCGCTGAAAGATGTGCGTGTACGCAAGGCGATCAACATCGGCTTCGACAGGGCGGCAATCGGGCAGGTGCTTTACCAGAGCCTGGCTGAGCCGGCGGGCAGCCTGTTTCCCGCCAATGTTCCGCATGCCGGCAAGCGCTTCGATGTTGCCATGCGCGATGTAGAGGCGGCCAAGGCTCTGCTCGAGGCGACAGGCTGGAGCGGTACGGGGATCCGCGAAAAGGACGGCAAAAAGCTGTCGCTTGAGCTGGTAGTTTCCGAAGAACAGATGGCAGGCTCACGCTCGCTCGGCGAGATCCTGCAGTCGCAACTCGGTGAGATCGGCATCGAACTGACGATACGCTCGGTAGATCATGCCTCGCGCCACAGTGACATCCCGGCACGAAAATACGACATGGCTCTGTTCTACACGTTGGGCGCGCCCTACGAGCCGTTCGGAACGCTGGTCGGCTTGTTCTTGTCGACGTTCAACAATGGCGTCGACGGCAAGCTGTTTCTCGATCCGGCAAACCTCGACCCGCTAGTCCTGGCCGCTGCATCAGCCTCGGAAGGCGACGTGGAGGGCGCAACGCAGGCCATCTATGACTGGCTCTACAACGAGGTCGCGATTTCTCCGCTGTTCTACGCGCCGATCATCTGGGCGCACGCTCCGCGGGTCCAGGGCTTCACGCCGCCGTCGACGGAATACGACCTTCCTTACAAGAACATCACCTTGGGCGCGTAAGGGCGGATCCGATGCTTACACTAGTCTCGCGGCGGTTACGCAACTCGCTCGTCCTGCTCGTGCTGGCGACGCTGCTCTGCTTCACCCTGGTGGTCTCGGCGCCCGGCAACATCGCGGTCCTGATCGCGGAGCTGCGTACCCCCAAGGCCACCTTTGCTGACATCCACAAGATCGAGCTGGAACTGGGGCTGAACCAACCGATCGTAACCCGCTACTCGCATTGGCTCACCGGCGCCCTGCAGGGAAATCTCGGAATTTCCTACAAGACTGGTGAGGATATCGGGCCGGCTTTGTCCAGCCGCCTGCCGATCACCGCGACGCTCGTTGCCGGTGGTGCGATCTTCGCTATGCTGCTCAGCTTCGCGCTCGGCTTTGCCGGCGCGCTCTGGCCGGGTCGTTTTGCCGATGTCGCGACCCGCACCATCGCCTTGCTTGGCGCCTCGATGCCATCGTTCTTTGTTGGCGCGCTCTTGATCTATGGGTTGGCGGTGCAGCTTCGGCTGCTGCCCACCTTCGGATCGGACGGACTTTCGAGCTGGATCCTACCCTGGATGACGATCGGACTGTTGCCTGCCGCCGTGCTCAGCCGGGTTGTGCGTGTCGGCTTGGAAGAGGCGATGTCGCGGCCCTTTGCACTGACGGCCGTTGCCAAAGGCCTGACACGGCGGACGATCCTTGTCCGCCACGCTCTACCCAACATAGCACCAACCTACATCAACGCGCTGGGCGCCCAGACCGGTGCGATGGTGGTTGGCGCGGTTGTAGTGGAGCCTCTGTTCGCCCTGAAGGGCGTGGCAGACCTGTTCCTGTCGGGAGTTCTGTTCCGCGACTTCATGGTCGTTCAGGCGTGTCTGCTGGTCTTCATATCGTTCTTCATTCTCCTCAACCTCCTCGTCGACATCGGGATGATGTTCACCGATCCCAAACTTCGGCGTCAGGGAAGCTGACCATGAAATTTCTTCGCGAATTCCTGTCTTACACTTCAAGCCTACCCAGGCTGGCGATCTGGGCTGTCGGCACCTTTCTCTTCCTCGGCATCTTCGCGCCATGGCTGACGCCACATGATCCGAATGCGCAAAACCTGCTTCAGGCGCATATGGGCCCGTCCTTCGCCCATTGGCTTGGTACCGACCATGTCGGCCGGGACACGCTGAGCCGGCTGATCCTGTCGGCGCGAACCTCGGTTGTCGGCATGACGCTTGTCCTAGTGCTGGCACTTTCGGTTGGCGTCACCATCGGCACTGTCGCGGGCTATCGTCGAGGCTGGGTCGAAGAAGGCCTTATGCGGATCGTCGATGTCGGGTTGGCGATGCCCAGCCTTATCGTGGCGCTGGCCGTCATCGGGATTTTCGGAACCGGCTACTGGAACATGATCCTTGCTTTGGCACTTGCCTGGTGGCCGGGCAGCGCGCGCATCAGTAGGGCGGTTGCGGTCAACGTCATGAACAGGCCGCACATCGAGTCCTTGCGAGTGCTCGGGGCAAGTCCCGCCCGGATCTATTTCCATCACCTGCTGCCCGCCACTTTGGGTGCCGTGCTGGTCTACGCGACGGCAGATGCGGGCGCGGTGGCCCTGGCGATCGCAACTCTGAGCTTCCTTGGGCTGGGTATCCAGCCGCCAACGCCGGAATGGGGCCAGATGCTGGTCGATGCATTGCCATATCTAGAGTCTTCGCCGCGCCAGGTCATCCTCCCAGGACTGGCGCTCACCTTGGCCGTGATCGGCTTCAATCTGCTTGGCGAATCCATTGCGCTGAACCGGGTGCCTACCTCGCTTTCCCGCAAGACCCTTCGCCAGAGGCGGATAACGGCAGCTGCATGGAAGAAGGCATAACAGGATGGCTTCGAAAGATATTCTGAGGGTTTCAGATCTGTCTGTGGATCTATTCACCCAGCGCTCGGTCATCCGGCCGGTCGACGGCGTCAGCTATTCGGTCGCTGCTGGCGAAACGCTCGCCATCGTCGGTGAGAGTGGCAGCGGCAAGACGGTGCTGAACTTTGCCCCTCTCGGCCTGATGCCGACGGGCGTCAATGTCGATCTGAGCGGCTCGATCCTGTTCAATGACATCGAACTGGTCGGCATCGCCGAACCTGAGTTGCGAAGGCTTCGCGGCGGTTCGATCGGTACGATCTTCCAGGATCCGATGAGCGCGCTGAACCCGGCACGCACCATCGGCAGGCAAATCGCCGAAGTGACTGAACTTCATATGGGCCTGAGCTCCAGCCAGGCTGAAAGCAGGGCGCTTGACCTTCTCAAGCTGGTTAGGATGTCTGACCCCGATGCGCGGTTGAAACAGTACCCGCACGAGCTCTCAGGCGGGCTTCGCCAGCGCGTTATGATCGCGATTGCTGTTGCCGCTGAGCCGAAGCTGTTAATCGCCGACGAGCCGACGACCGCTCTCGACGTCACTGTGCAAGCGCAGATTATCGCCTTGCTGAAGGACCTGCAGAAGCGGCTGAACATGGCCATCGTGCTCATCACCCACGACATGGGTGTGGTGGCCGGCATCGCCTCGCGTGTTGCCGTCATGTATGCCGGCCGGGTTGCCGAATACGGGCCGGTCGGGGATGTCCTGGTCGAACCGCGCCACCCCTACACAATGGGTCTGATCGACGCCATTCCGCGCGCCGACGATGCGCCCGGCTCGTTGTTTCGTGGATTGCCCGGCGCACCGCCGATCCTGGGAGCACCTATCCCCGGATGCGCCTTCGCGCCCCGCTGCCACGCGGCAATCGAAAGCTGTCACGTCAGACGCCCGGCGCTGGTGTCGACGGTTCAGCCGCTGGTTTCAGCAGCTTGCCCGATCATGAACAAGCAAAGTCACGAGGGCGTGTATGTCCAGCACTAAGTCAGTCCTGCGCGTCGAAAACCTGGTGACGCGGTTCAAGAGTGTCGAACGCGGCAAATGGGTCAAGGCGGTCGATGGCGTCAGCATCGAACTCCGTCCCGGAGAAATTGTCGGTCTGGTCGGCGAATCCGGTTGCGGAAAGTCGACACTTGGCCGCTCGATCGTCGGGCTAGAACGTCCGCAAGGCGGTCGTATCCTGCTAGACGATGTCGACCTGAGCGGCCTCAGCGGACGCAAGCTGCGCGAAACCCGGCGAGCGGTCCAATACGTCTTCCAGGACCCTTATGCCTCGCTCAACGATCGGCAAACGATTGGCGAGGCGATAACCGAAGCGCTGGTGATCATCGGCATTCACGACCGTGCCCGGCAGCGCCGGCGGGTTCACGAATTGCTCGACCAAGTTGGACTGCCCGACACGGTGGCGGAACGCTATCCGCGCGAACTGTCCGGCGGTCAGCGCCAGCGCGTAGCGATCGCCCGCTCGCTTGCCGTGGAGCCTCGCGTGCTGATCTGCGACGAACCGGTCAGCGCGCTCGACCTGTCGATCCGCTCTCAGGTCATGAACCTGTTCCTGAGCCTRCAGAAGGATCTGGGTGTCGCCTGCCTTTTCATCGCGCATGACCTGGCGCTCGTCCGCCAGGCCGCGTCGCGGGTCTATGTGATGTATCTCGGAAAGATCGTCGAGCAGGGGACTTCTCGCGATGTCTATGAAAGGCCGACCCATCCCTATACACGCGCGCTGCTCGCCTCGATCCCGAGTGCCGATCCGCGCATCGAGGCCACGCGGGAGGTTCCGGCACTGCTGGGCGACATTCCGAGCCCCACCAATCCGCCGTCAGGCTGCCGGTTTCGAACGCGGTGCCCGAGTGCGATGGAGGCGTGCGCTGCAGCCGAGCCGCCTACGGTCTGGGTTGATCCCGGCCATGGTGCGGCATGCATCATCGCCGATCAGATCAGGACCACCGAGGTCGTGCCGCGACCTGAGCCGCGACGCCTGCAGCAGCAATTATCCGCTTAAGCGCCGGCAACGGCACAGACACAGAATCAGACTGAACGACGGAGACATCTAAGATGTTTTTGAACAGTGACACTGCTCATGCGAGCTCTCTGAAGAATGCGCCCGACAACGAAGAGTTCTGGGGCGCGGTGCGCAAGACCATGGAGCCGATGTACACCCACACCCAGTTGGTCAACACGCGGCGAGGGTCGTCGCCACTTGAAGTGCGCGACCGGGTCAGGTCGCTCGTCGATCTGTCGCTTTCGTACGAGCTGGATGAATACGAGCCGTTTCGGGACCTCAAGGAAAGCGGTTCTTCGCTGAACATCAGGCAGATGCTGGCCGACTATTTTGGCGGTGGCGCCGATGAGATTGCCCTGACGCGCAACGCCATGGAAGGTATTGCTACGGTCTTGAACGGCGTGACTCTGAAGCCAGGCGACGAAGTCATTGCGACGAAATACTGCTACGATTCAAACCTTGCGATCTTGCGGCAACGCGTTGAACGCGATGGCATAGTGCTCAAGCTCGTCGATCTTCCCTTCGGTCGCGGCAATGATAACGAGTTCGTCAAAGCCTTTTCGGACGCCATCACTGAGCGGACGCGACTGATTACATTTCCCCATGTCGTTGTCCGAACCGGTCAGGTGCTGCCAGTGAAGCCGTTGGCGGAACTGGCAGGCGCCAAGGGCATCTTCAGCTTCGTCGATGGAGCCCATTCGGCTGGGCATATCTGCTTTCGTCTCGATGAGCTTGGCTGCGATGCCTTTGCGACCTGCCTTCACAAATGGATGTACGGCCCGCGCGGCACGGGCTTTCTGTACGTCAGGCGGGACAAGATAGCCGACGTCTGGCCAATGTGGGCAAGCTGGTCGAACAAACCGGCAGACTCCATCGAGAAATTCGAGGAGGTTGGGTCGGTGTTCAAGGCGCTACCGGCATCAATTCCTGA
>NZ_JBFUKO010000339.1:0-5896 GCF_056400805.1 Aminobacter sp. P4_H6_2 | reverse complement strand
AGGCTGCACGCACCATGGTGCGCACCAACAACACGGTAATTGCGGCGATCGCGCTCAAGCGCGGCGACGCCGACGCCATGATCTGCGGGCTGGAGGGCCGTTTCGAGCGCCACCTGCGCAACGTCACGCTGATCGTGGGCGCCCGCGACGGCGTCAAGGACCGCGACCTGTCCGCACTGTCCATGCTGATCACGCAACGCGGCGTGCTGTTCTTCACCGACACCTATGTGACTGTCGACCCGACAGCCGAAGAGATCGCCGAGATGACGATGCTGGCGGCCGACGAAATCCGCCGCTTCGGCATCGAACCCAAGGCCGCGCTCTTGTCGCACTCGAACTTCGGCTCGCGCGATTCGCTGAGCGCTCAAAAGATGCGCGAAGCAGCAGCTATCCTGAAGCGCATCGCCCCTGAGTTGGCCAGCGACGGCGAAATGCACGGTGACTCCGCACTCTCCGAGGTGTTGCGCCAGCGCGTCTATCCACATTCGACGCTGAAGGGTGAAGCCAATCTGCTGGTCTTCCCCAATCTCGACGCCGCCAACATCGCGCTGACCACGGTCAAGACGATGATGGACGCGCTGCATGTCGGCCCGATCCTGCTCGGCACCGCCCAGCCAGCCCATATCCTGACGCCTTCCGTCACCTCGCGCGGGATCGTCAACATGACGGCATTGGCCGTAGTCGAGGCGTCGCAGCGGGCGCACGCGACGGCCTGATCTAAATCGAGGTTAGCCGCTTCCAGGCAAACGGTTAACCTCGTCGTCGCCAGAGTTGAGTCGACTCGCTAGGGAGAGGCATGTTCAGGCGCGGCGGAAGCGAAGTAAGGCGGGCAGGCTCGACCTGGTTGGCTGCGGTCGCCCTGGCAATCCTGACGAGCGGAACCTCGTTCGTCGCCTCGCCGCAATGCCTCCAACTGGAGACGGAACTCGCCCGCCTGCAGCCTCCCGGCAGTTTCGTGCAGTCGGACGAATTCGCGGCTGCCGCTAACACCCAGGAAGACCAGATCGACCTTGCCCGCATTAAGGCCTCGGATCTCGGCTGCGGCCGTGCCATTGCGGGCGACATGATTGCCGAATGCGCCGCCCTCAACGCCAAAATCGCCGAGATGGAAAACAATCTCGGCAATCTCGACCGACAGCCGGCGCGGCCGAACAAAAGCACGCGGCGCGAACGCATCCGCATTCTCGATGCGATGCAGCTGGCTGGCTGCAACGACCAGGACGACGGGCAAGAAGATGCTGCCACCGACACTGAACCGCTCGACGACCAGATCGGTGGTACGATCATTCGCGGCGGCAGTGCGCAAAGCCTGAGCCCCACCGAGAGCTATCCGCAGCACATCGTGATCAGCCGAAGCCAGGAACAAGCCATCGGCGAGTACCGCACGTTGTGTGTGCGAACTTGCGACGGATACTTCTTTCCCATGTCCAACGCTGCCGGTCTCCAGGATTTCCAGCGTGATGAGAAGAACTGCGAAGCGAGCTGCCCGGGAACTGAGATCGAGCTTTTCTATCACCTGAACGAAGGCCAGCCACAAGACAGCATGGTTTCGGCCCGTTCCGGCCAGCCCTATCGAAACCTGTCCACGGCTTACCGCTACAAACGGGTCGATCTGCCGCGTGTGCCGGCATGCGRCTGCAATGTGAGCCAGAACAGGAACTTTTCCGTCATCGCCGGTGAAGGACGCCCGGTCCCGAGCGCCCCACAGGCAAAGCCAGTGGAGGAAGTCCCCGCGACGATCGCGCCTCGGCCGGCGCCCGATCCCGACCGCAAGGTCAGGGCCGTCGGGCCAACGTTCCTTCCCGACCCACAAGCGGCAACAGGTCTGCGAGTTCCGGGCCCGACTCCAGCCCGGTGAGCGCAAGCCTGAGCGGCATGAACAACGCCTTGCCCTTGCGGCCCGTTGCTTTCTTCACCGCACCTGTCCAGTCCTTCCAGACATTGGCGTCCCATGGCTCTTCCGGCAAAAGGTCCAGCGCCTGACCGACGAATTCGCGGTCCTCGTCGGCGAGCTCGGCCACCGGCTGTGGCCCCTCGCGCAGAATGCGCCACCACGATGCTGCGTCTGACAGCCGATCGAGATTGCCGCGCACAGCCATCCAGAATGCCTCGGCATGCTCGCCACTGACGCCCAGTAACAGAAGCCTATCGCGCACCTCGGCAAATGACATGTGGTGCAGCAGCGCGCGGTTGAGGACTACCAGTTCGTCAGGATCGAATTTGGAGGCCGATTTGGAAGTCGCCGCCGGATCGAACTTTTCGGCAAGGTCGCCAAGATTGGTAACCGCCGTCACATTTTCGGATGTGCCGACCAGCACCGCCAGCGAAGCGACCGACATCGGCTCGATGCCGCTCTCGCGCAGGCTTTCGATCGACAATGCGCCGGTGCGCTTGGAGAGGCCCTCGCCAGAGGCGGTCGTCAACAAATTGTGGTGGCCGAACACCGGCGGCTCAGCACCGAGCGCGCGGAATAGAGCGATCTGCACGCCGGTATTGGTGACATGGTCGTCGCCGCGAATGACATGGCTGATCTCCATCTCGATGTCATCCACCACGGATGGCAGCGTATAGAGATATGTGCCGTCTTCGCGCACCAGAACCGGGTCGGAGAGCGACGCCAGGTCGACGGTCTCTTCGCCGCGAACCAGATCGCTCCAGTGGACCTCGGTACGCTCGGTTTCAAACGGGTTGGACTTGAAGTTCGGCAGCATGAACCGCCAATGCGCCTTGCGGCCGTCCTGCACATAGGCAGCACGCTCCTCATTGGTCAGCTTCAACGCCTCGCGGCCATAGACCGGCGGCAGGCCGCGTGTGCGGCGGACCTTGCGGCGCAGATCAAGCTCCTCTGGCGTTTCGTAACACGGATAGAGCACACCAGCCGCCCTGAGCTTGTCGACCGCAGCATCATAGCTGGCAAAGCGGCGCGACTGGTATTCGGTCTGGTCCGGGAAGATGCCAAGCCAATGCAGGTCGTACAAAATCGAGTCGGCGAATTCCTGACGCGAACGCTCGGCGTCGGTGTCGTCGAAGCGCTGGACGAAGCGCCCCTTGTGCTTGAGGGCGAACAGCCAATTGAACAGGGCCGTGCGCGTATTGCCGATGTGGATGCGGCCGGTTGGCGAAGGAGCGAAGCGAACTGTAACTGTCATCATTGGGGCGTAGCGGAAGGCTCGTTTGTTGACAAGTCAGCGCCACCGGACCCGCCTTTCAGAAACAACGCAAGCTCAGCTTGAATATGAGCCTACCAATGAGGGCCACAGCTGCCCGAAACTGACGAATGGGCCGCGATTTCTCGCGGCCCATAACTACTCAGACGAGCCCTTTGGTCAGCTCGAGCGCCTGACGTTCGAACAGGCGGCGGTAGATGCCGCCGTCGCGCCGGACCAGCGCTTCGTGGCGGCCTTCCTCGACGATCTCGCCGCGATCGAAGACCAGAAGGCGGTCGAGCGAACGCACGGTCGACAGCCGATGCGCGATGACCAGCGTCGTGCGACCGACCATCAGCCGTTCCATGGCCTCCTGGATCAGCACCTCCGATTCCGAATCAAGGCTCGACGTCGCCTCATCGAGAATCAGGATCGGCGCATCGGCCAGGAAGGCGCGGGCAATCGCAACACGCTGGCGCTCGCCACCCGACAGCTTGACGCCGCGCTCGCCGACCAGCGTGCCGTAACCCTTGGGCAGGCGCTGGATGAAATCATGCGCACTGGCAAGCTTTGCCGCATGCTCGATCTCGGCCTGCGTCGCGCCTGGCCGGGCATAGGCGATGTTTTCGGCCAACGAACGGTGAAACAGGATAGGTTCCTGCTGGACGATCGCGATCTGCGAACGCAAAGACGATTGTGTCGCCTTGGCGATGTCCTGCCCATCGATCGTGATCCGGCCTCCGCCGACATCGTAGAGCCGCTCGATCAATTTGACGAACGTCGTCTTGCCCGAGCCGGAGTGACCGACAAGACCGACGCGCTCGCCCGGCTTGATCGACACCGAGAAGTCCCGGTAGAGCGGCAGCGCGTGCGTGCCATAGTGGAACGTCACATTGTCGAACTCAATGCCGCCATCGCGGATCTGGATCGGCTTGGCGCCAGGACGATCAGCAACGCCGAGCGGCTGCCCCTGGATGTCGACAAGCTCCTCCATGTCGTTGACCGAGCGCTGCAGGTTGCGGATGTGCATGCCGACATCGCGCAGATAGCCCTGTAGCAGGAAGAACGAGGTCAAGACGAAAGCGATATCGCCGGCAGTTGCCTGCCCGTTGGACCACAACATCAGCGCAAAGCCGATGATTGCAGCCCGCAGCAGAACCAGAGTGACGTTTTGCGCCGTGCCGTTGATCGTACCACGCGCCCAGGTGCGCGCCGTGCGGTTGCGCCACTTGGCGATCACCTTGGCGAGCCGCCCTTCCTCGCGCTCCTCGGCGCCAAAAGCCTTGACCACCTGATTACAGCTGACGGCATCGGCCAAGGAACCGCCAAGGCGCGTGTCCCAACGGTTGGCAAGGCTTGCGGCCGGCGCGACAAAGCCCAACGACATCACCACCGTCTGGACGATGAAGATGATCGAGCCAGCGGCGATGATAAGACCCATCATCGGCCAGTGCCAGCCAAGCAGGATTGTCGAGCCAACCAGCATCGCGATGGACGGCAGAAGCGCCAGCAAAAGGGTGTCATTGAGCAGGTCGAGCGCCCACATGCCCCGCGTCACCTTGCGCACCGTCGATCCGGCAAAGCTGTTGGCGTGCCAGTCGGTCGAAAAGCGCTGAACGCGATGGAACGCGTTCTGGGCGATGTCGGACATCATCTTCAATGTCAGGTCGATGATGGCGATGAAGGTGATGTGGCGAAACACCAGCGAACCGGTCGCCAATGCGAGCAGCGTGAAGAACGCCGACAGGGCGGCGTTCCAGGCCACCTCGTTTGTCGCCGCACCACTTGCGACAGCGTCAATCAGCCGGCCCGCGAAGAGCGGCGTCAAGACGTCGGCCATGGTCGAGATGAGCACGGTCGCCGAAATCAAGACGATCCGCACCGGCTGACGGCGCCAGTGCTTGAAAGTGAAGCCTAATACGCTGCGAAAAGCACCGCCGCGCAGATCAATACGAAAACGAGCCATGATGCCATTGAGGCGCCGGAAGCCGACGCCGTCCCTAAAGAAAGATGTTCAAAGGTGCGACGAATAATTCTTGCTGAATCAGGAAGTCGCGATGCGGGGCGTCGGAAATACAGAACGCCGGAAGCTGTTCGCCGGGTCAGTGACCCCGGTTCGAACCTCGGGAGGACATGTCATATTCTGGCATTCAGACCTCCCTGCTAGTGGCCGCGAAGAGGTTGCTTATAACCGAGCATTTTTGCTTAGCCAAGCCCCACTCTGGACCGAAGCCTGTTGTGCCAGAAACGAAACGAAAAAACGGGCCACTTGCACAACAGATAAGTCCGTGCTTATCTCACAAACATGAATGAATTCGATGTTTTCCGAGCCCTGTCCGACCCGACTCGCCGCGCAGTTCTCGATCGTCTGATCGCTGGGGCAAGAAATGCCACCGAGTTGCGGGAAGGCTTGGAGATTTCCCAGCCGGCCGTTTCACAGCACATCGCCGTGCTGCGTAGTGCGGGCCTGGTCAACGAGGAACGTGCCGGCAGGCATGTGAACTACTCCGTCAATCCCGACGGATTGCGGCCGCTGTTCGACTGGCTGACCCGCTACCGCGCCTTCTGGCCGGAGCGTGTCGAGAGGCTGAAGACGCTGCTCAAGGAGATGGACCAATGATGGACGCCCGGCAGCAGGACGGAAGCGACGAAGACATCGTCGTCGAATGCGAACTCGAGGCCGCTCCGGAAAAGGTCTGGCGGGCGCTGACCGTGCCTGAGCTTGTCGCGACATGGCTGGATGTTCCGGC
>NZ_JBFUKO010000338.1:0-5911 GCF_056400805.1 Aminobacter sp. P4_H6_2 | reverse complement strand
ATGATAACAGTTTCCATGCCAAGCCGGCTAAGTTCGCGCGCAACGGCAAGGCCGATGACTCCGGCGCCGGCGATGATGCAGTCTACCGTGTCCATCTCAGGCGGCACTCCCGGCCGGCTTCAGAGCGGCGAGCTGGTCGATGATGAATGAGCTTGCGCCCCTGATATCGTCGACGATGGCGCGTTCGGCCTTGTCGGCGTCGCGGGCTTCGATGGCGGCGAGGATCACATGATGCTGGTCGATCATCGCCCGTCCGCCGTGCTCGTACGACGCCGCGATCATCGGCCCCATCTGCAGCCACAGCCGGTTGAGGATGCCGCGCAGCACCGTCATGTTGGCGATCTGGGCAAGGGCGAAATGGAAGGTCTGGTTGAGTTCGAGCGCTGTCGCCCAG
The DNA here is from genome assembly GCF_056400805.1 of Aminobacter sp. P4_H6_2. Taxonomy (NCBI): domain Bacteria; kingdom Pseudomonadati; phylum Pseudomonadota; class Alphaproteobacteria; order Hyphomicrobiales; family Phyllobacteriaceae; genus Aminobacter; species Aminobacter sp. P4_H6_2. The sequence goes on along the minus strand of NZ_JBFUKO010000338.1, from coordinate 5,517 downwards.
TCCTGGGAGGCGATTGCCTGTTCGTTGCGCATTATCAGGTCGCGCAGGCGGGCTATGTCCTTGGCCTCGGCCTTGAGTGCTGCCTCGCGGGCGGCCAACCCCTCGAGCTTCATCCTGATCTGGCGGATTTCGAGATAGCGCTCCAGCGTCATCACAGGCACGCGCACCTCGCGCGCCGATTTCTGCACAAGCGCCTCGTCCTGGATCAGCCGCAGGATGGCGTCGCGCACCGGTGTCACGGAGGTGCCGAGCGATTGCGCGAGATCGCGAATGGTCAGCCGGGCGTCTGGCGCAAAGCGCCCCTTGATCAGCGCGTCAGACAGCTGGGCGTAGACAATCTCGCCGAGATTGTCGTGTTCCACCACCTGTAGGCCGAAATTCTCGTTCATCGCTGCCCGATCCTGCCGACAGGCGTGGCCTGCTTGCGGGCCTGCGCTGGCCCTTGACAGTCCTGTGTCGGAAAAACATGATGCATCAAACAGCAAAATTCGGATTTTGCAAGAGCGGCCATGGACTGGCCGGATCGATTGAACGCGGATAGCAAGCACGCCCGCGAAAGCCACCCGAGCAGAGGAACTCATCATGGACAGCCAGCCCAATTCGCCCGAGGCGCGCGACAAGAAATACCACATGCACGCCTACACCAATGCCCGCCGGCATCAGGAAGTCGGCCCGCTGATCATCGAAAAAGGCGACGGCATCTATGTCGAGGACATTTCGGGCAAGCGCTACATCGAGGCGATGTCGGGCCTGTGGAGCGTCGGCGTCGGCTTCTCCGAGCAGCGCCTTGTCGATGCCGCAACCAAGCAGATGTCCAAGCTGCCCTTCTACCACAACTTCACCCACAAGGGTCACTCGCCACTGATCGACCTGGCTGAGAAGCTGGTCACCATGGCGCCGGTGCCGATGAGCAAGGCGTTCTTCACCAATTCCGGATCCGAGGCCAATGACACGGCCATGAAGATGATCTGGTTCCGCTCCAATGCGCTCGGCCAGCCGCAGCGCAAGAAGATCATCTCCCGCAAGCGTGCCTATCACGGCGTCACCATCGCTTCGGCCAGCCTCACCGGCCTGCCCAACAACCACCTGTCCTTCGACCTGCCGATCGCCAACGTGTTGCACACCTCGTCGCCGCACCACTGGCGCGAGGCGCTGCCAGGCGAAACGGAGCAGGAATTCTCGACGCGGTTGGCTGACGATCTCGAAAAGCTGATCCTGGCCGAAGGCCCCGAGACCATTGCCGCCTTCTTTGGCGAACCGGTCATGGGTGCGGGTGGCGTCGTCGTGCCGCCGGCCGGCTACTGGGAGAAGATCCAGGCCGTTCTGCAGAAATACGACATTCTGCTCGTCGCCGACGAAGTCATCTGCGGTTTCGGCCGCACCGGCAAGATGTTCGGCACCGAAACCTACGCCATGAAGCCCGACATCATGGTCATGTCGAAGCAGATCTCGTCGTCCTACCTGCCGATTTCGGCCATGCTGATCAATGACAAGGTGTTCGAGCCGATCGCCGACGAGAGCAACCGTATCGGCACTTTCGGCCATGGCTTCACCGCTGGCGGCCACCCAGTCGCTGCGGCCGTCGCGATCGAAAATATCAACATCATCGAAGAGCGCAACCTGGTCGACAACGCCCGCGAAGTCGGCGCCCACATGCAAAAGCGTCTGGGCGAACTGACCTCGCACGATCTCATCGGCGAAGTCCGCGGTGTCGCGCTGATCGGCGCCATCGAATTGGTCACCGACAAGGCGACCAAGGCGCCATGGGGCAACGCCGGCGCGCTCGGCGGCCTCGTCAACGGCATCCTGCAGCAGAACGGCGTCATCTCCCGCAACATGGGCGACGCGCTGGCCTTCTGCCCGCCGCTGATCATCAACGAAAAGCAGGTCGACACCATCTTTGATGCGGTCGAACTGTCGCTCGATCAGGCAGCCAAGCAGATCAAGGCCTGATCTCAGGCCACCAAATCAAAACGCCCGCCGGAGCGATCCGGCGGGCGTTTTCGTTCTGTCGGACTACAAAGTGCTCAGACGTGTTGGCCGCCATTGATGTGGATTTCGGAGCCGGTGACGTAGGACGCCTGGCCCGAGCACAAGAAATAGATGATGTCCGCGACCTCGGAGGTCAGGCCCAGCCGGCGCATCGGGATGGTCTCGACGATCTTGTCGGTGCCGGGTGACAGGATCGCTGTGTCGATCTCGCCGGGCGCGATCGCATTGACGCGGATGCCGTGCGGGCCGAAGTCGGCCGCCATCTCGCGCGTCAGCGCGCCAAGTGCCGCCTTGGACGTCGCATAGGCAGTGCCGGCGAAAGGATGAACGCGGGTTCCAGCGATCGAGGTCACGTTGACCACCGAACCTTTTGCCGCCGCCAGTTCCTTGAACAGGCCGCGCGCGAGCATGATCGGGGCCAGCAAATTGACCTGATACACGTCGCGCCAGACATGCATCGGCGTGTCTATCGAGTTCATCCGGCCGCCGCCCTGGTGCTTGGGCGAAATGCCGGCATTGTTGACCAATGCGTGCAGCATGCCGCCTTCTTTTTCCAGCCGCTGGCGGATTTCCGAAACAGCGCTGCCGACGTCGCCCTGGTCGGCGAGGTCGACCTTGATGTGATCGTCCGGGCCGGCTGGCCACGGGCAGTCGTCGGAAAATGCCTGGCGCGAGCAGGTGATGACGCGCCAGCCTTCGCGCGAAAAGCGCTTCACCGTCGCATGGCCGATACCGCGGCTGGCTCCGGTCAATACGATCGTCTTTCGCCCTTCGGTTTTCTCGGCCATCTCATCCTCATTCCAAGCTTGAAGCGTATGTAGCGGATGCATCCCCCCATTGCGAGGGGGCACGACGAATGGCGGCCGCTTTCAGCCGCGCTCGGCGGCTGCCTCGCGAATGGTCTTGAGCAGGATCGAAAACGCGGGCGAGGGCTGCGTGTCGGTGCGCATGGTCAGCCCCACCGGCCCGCGTGTCTCCGAGGTGTCGACCGGCAGCATCTTCAGCGTGCCGGCCTTGATGTCGTCGCTGACAACACCGTGCGAGATGATCCACACCGCGTCGCTCTGGCGTACGAAGGCGCGGCCGAAGGCGTCCGAAACCGTCTCGATCTCGGTTGGGATCGAGGCTACGCCATTGGTGATGAAGAAACGTTCGACAAAGGGCCGGATGATCGAGCCGCGTGTCGGCATCAAAAGCGGAAATTCGCTCAGCCGCTCGAACACGTCCTGGTCTGCCTTGAGCAGCGGGTGGCCGGCGCGCACCACAAACACCACCTGCTCGGAATAGAGGTGTTCGAAGAAAAAGCCGGTCATCTTCTCGGGTGCCGCCAGGCGTCCGACAACGAGGTCGAGTTCGCCGAGCCTGAGCTGTTCAAGCAGCACCGCGTTCTCGCCGGTGACGATCTTGATCGTGCCGCCGGTATTTTCGCTGAGGAAAAGGGTCATCGCGCGCGGCATGATATGCGCTGAAACCGTCGGCAGCGCGCCGATGCGGATCGGTGGAGCGCCTTCGGCGCGTGAATTGGCAACCGAATCGATGCCTTGCCTGAGCGCAGTGATCGCCATGCCGGCATGCTGCATGAACACTTCGCCCGAGCGGGTGATCTTGATGCCGCGTCCGTCGCGCTCGAACACCGAAACGCCGAGCGCTTCTTCCAGTTCGCGGATCGTCTTGGTCACCGCCGGCTGGCTGACATTCAAAAGCCCGGCCGCCTTGACCACGCTTTTCTGGCGCGCGACTTCTAGGAAAGTCTGGAGGTGGCGGAACCTGACACGGCTTTCGATCATGGCTTTTCATAACCCAGCAGTTAAGAGAAGGCCACAAAATATCATTTTACCAAACCAAACAACTCATTCACTGTCATCACGAGGAGAAATCGAGTGCAGTTCACAGACATCGGCGGCATCACGCTGCACCACCAGCTCATCGGCGGGCCCGCGGACAAGCCGGTCATCGTCTTCGCCAATTCGCTGGGCACTGATTTCCGCATCTGGCGCGACGTCATCGTCCGCCTTGCCGGCGATTTTCCCATCGTCACCTATGACAAGCGCGGCCATGGTCTATCCGACATCGGCACGGCTCCCTATTCGATGGACGACCATGTCGGCGATCTCGCTGGCCTGCTCGATCATCTCAAGGTCAAGAACGCCATCATCTGCGGCCTGTCGGTCGGCGGGCTGATCGCGCAGGGCCTTTATGCCAGGCGCCCCGATCTGGTGAGCGCGCTCATCCTTTGCGATACCGCCCACAAGATCGGCACGACCGAATCCTGGAACACCCGCATCGCCGCTGTCGAAAAGGACGGGATCGGCCCCATTGCCGATGGCGTCCTCAAGCTGTGGTTCACGCCGGAATTCCATGAAAAGCGTGGGGCTGACCTGACCGGCTACCGCAACATGCTGGTGCGCCAGCCGCTCGCCGGCTACGCCGGAACCTGTGCTGCGCTGCGCGACGCCGACTACACCGAAGCCGCCAAGGCGATATCGGTGCCGACCCTTTGCGTCGTCGGCGACCAGGACGGCTCGACGCCGCCGGCACTGGTGCGCTCGATGGCCGATCTCATCCCGGGTTCGCGTTTCAAGATCATCGACGGCGCCGGCCACATCCCTTGTGTCGAGCAGCCGGAAGCGCTGGTCGCCCTCATGCGGCGCTTCGTTGCCCGCCTTCCACTGGAGTGAACTGACAATGAACCCATCGGCGCCAGCCTCGACCAGGTATCGCGAAGGTCTCGCCGTTCGACGCTCCGTGCTCGGCGATGCCCATGTCGACCGCGCCGAAACGGCCTCGACCGATTTCGACCGGCCGTTCCAGGAGCTGATCACCGAGGCCGCCTGGGGCACGGTGTGGGCGCGCCCGACCTGGAGCAAACGCGAGCGCTCAATGGTCACGCTGGCGCTGCTGGCAGCGCTCGGCCATGACGAGGAGGTGGCGATGCATGTGCGCGCCACCGTCAACACCGGGGCGTCGCGCGAAGACATCTGTGAGGCCTTCCTGCACGTGGCGATCTACGCAGGCGTGCCGGCGGCCAATCGCGCCATCAAGATCGCCAAGCACGTCTTCGCCGAAATGGATGCAGGCAAGTCCGATGACCACTGATCCCAGTTCCCACCGCAAGCCCGAGACGGGCGCCTTTTTCCAGCGCGACCGCGACTGGCACCCGCCGGCCTTCACGCCGACCTACAAGACCTCGGTGCTGCGCTCGCCGCAAAAAGCGCTCCTGTCGCTCGACAACACCATTTCCGAGATCACCGGTCCGGTCTTCGGCCACAACATGCTGGGTGAACTCGACAACGACCTGATCCATAACTTCGCCAAAGCAGGTGAGAGCGCGATTGGCGAACGCATCATTGTTTATGGACGCGTGCTCGACGAGCGCGGCAAGGGGGTGCCGGGGGCGCTGCTCGAGTTCTGGCAGGCCAATGCCGGCGGCCGTTACCGCCACAAGAAGGAGGGCTACATCGCCGCCCTCGACCCGAATTTCGGTGGCTGCGGCCGCGCCATCACCGACGAGGACGGTTCCTACGC
>NZ_JBFUKO010000337.1:0-5927 GCF_056400805.1 Aminobacter sp. P4_H6_2 | reverse complement strand
GTCATGCCCGAACCCGCAACACCCGAACCACCGGCGGAGCAACCGGCGCCACGCTGGGGCCGGCAATAGCGCTCGTGAGCACAGTTCGTTTCAAACGATTTGAGCTTGAAGCAGATATTGACGCTCACGTTAGCCGCAACTACGTTCCGCCCGCTTGCGGCAGCCTCCCGCCACCGAAAGCGTGAGATCAAGTCTGTTTTTCCGCCCAATATGTCGGCAATCGACAATTGCGTGGGCCCGAGCGCTGCTATAGCGCGCACAATATCGCTGTTCAGAGAGGTACCAGCCCATGAAAGTTCTCGTCCCGGTGAAGCGGGTTGTCGATGCGAACGTGAAGGTGCGCGTGAAGAGCGACGGCTCGGGTGTTGAGCTTGCCAACGTCAAGATGGCGATGAACCCGTTCGACGAGATTGCGGTCGAAGAAGCGATCCGCCTCAAGGAAGCCGGCAAGGTCGAAGAGATCATCGTGGTTTCGATCGGACCTGCCCAGGCGCAGGAGACGCTTCGCACCGCGCTCGCCATGGGTGCTGACCGCGCGATCCTGGTCAAGGTCGACGAGGCTGTCGAGCCTCTCGGCGTCGCCAAGGTGCTGAAGGGCGTGGTCGAGGCAGAAAAGCCCGGCCTGGTGCTGCTCGGCAAGCAGGCGATCGACGACGACAGCAATCAGACCGGCCAGATGCTGGCAGCCCTTCTGGGCTGGGCCCAGGGCACCTTTGCCTCGAAGATCGAGCTTGCTGGCGACAAGGCCAATGTGACGCGCGAAGTCGATGGCGGCCTGCAGACTGTCGAGCTCAAGATGCCGGCGATCGTGACTGTGGACCTGCGCCTCAACCAGCCGCGTTATGCGTCCTTGCCCAACATCATGAAGGCCAAGAAAAAGCCGCTCGACGAAAAGTCGGCCGCCGATTTCGGTGCCGACGTCGCCCCGCGCCTCAAGGTGCTGAAGACCGAAGAGCCGAGCGGCCGCAAGGCTGGCGTCAAGGTCAAGACGGTGGCTGAGTTGGTCGACAAGCTCCGGAACGAAGCCGGCGTGCTCTGAGGATTTAAGGTGAGGCCGGGCTGCAAATGGCGCCGTCCTCCGCTTCCGGTGCTCACGTACTGAAGTACGCTCCGCTCCGGTTCTCGGACGTCACCATTTTCGCCACGGCCTGACCTCAAATCAGGCACCTGATGAATCAAGGGATAAAGAAATGGCAATTCTCCTCATCGCCGAACATGACAACGCTTCGCTCTCCGACCAGACCGCCAAGGCGCTGTCGGCAGCCCTCAAGATCGGCTCCGACATCGACGTCCTCGTCGCCGGCAAGGGCGCCAAGGCGGCCGCCGACGCGGCATCGAAGCTCAAGGGTGTTCGTAAAGTGCTGCTCGCCGAAAGCGACGAACTGGCCGAGCGCCTGGCCGAGCCGATGGCCGCACTGGTCGTTTCGCTCGCGCCCAACTACGACACCATCGTGGCTGCTGCGACCTCGACCGGCAAGAACGTCGCCCCGCGCGTGGCTGCCCTGCTCGACGTTGCCCAGGTCTCCGAGATTATCGAAGTGATCTCCGCCGACACCTTCAAGCGCCCGATCTATGCCGGCAACGCCATCCAGACGGTGCAGGCAACGGATACCAAGAAGGTCATCACCGTGCGCACGGCTTCCTTCCAGGCAGCGCCTGAAGGTGGTTCGGCAGCGGTCGAAACGGTTGCGGCTGCCGCCAATCCAGGCCTGTCGACCTTCGTCGAAAACAAGCTGTCGGAGAACGATCGTCCGGAACTGACCTCGGCCAGGATCATCATCTCGGGCGGCCGTGCGCTTGGTTCGTCGGAGAAGTTCCAGGAAGTCATCCTGCCCGTCGCCGACAAGCTCGGTGCCGCCGTTGGCGCTTCGCGTGCTGCCGTCGACGCCGGCTACGCCCCCAATGACTGGCAGGTCGGCCAGACCGGCAAGGTGGTGGCCCCTGACCTCTACATCGCCTGCGGCATCTCGGGTGCGATCCAGCACCTCGCCGGCATGAAGGACTCCAAGGTCATCGTCGCCATCAACAAGGACGAGGARGCCCCGATCTTCCAGRTYGCCGAYTACGGCATCGTCGGCGACCTCTTCGTCATCCTGCCGGAACTCGAAAAGGCGCTTTGACGCTTCAGCGACTACCGTATTAAATATCGTGGCCGGGGTAGACGAGTGCTACTCCGGCCATTTAGTTTGCATTGCACAAAATCTAATAAAAAGCCTTTGACGGGATAGGTGTGATGACGGGTAAGATCGAGACGATCGGCATTGTCGGCGCTGGCCAGATGGGCGGCGGAATTGCGCATGTCTCGGCGCTGGCCGGCTACAGTGTGCTGCTTTACGACATTTCCCCTGACCGCATCGAAAAGGGCATCGCCACAATCAATGGCAACCTGGCGCGCCAGGTTGCGTCCGGCAAGCTCGAGGACCAGGCCCGCAAGGACGCCATGGCCCGCATCTCGTCGGCCCCAGCGATGGCTGACCTCGCAAGTGCTGATCTGGTGATCGAAGCGGCGACCGAAGACGAGACGATCAAGCGCAAGATCTATGCGCAGCTTTGCCCGCAGCTCAATCCCGAGGCGATCCTGGCCACCAACACCTCGTCGATTTCGATCACGCGGCTTGCCGCCCAGACCGACCGCCCCGAGCGTTTCATCGGCATCCACTTCATGAACCCGGTGCCGTTGATGAAGCTTGTCGAGTTGGTGCGCGGTATCGCCACCGAAAACAAGACCTTCGAGACGGCCAAGGCCTTTGTCAGCAACCTCGACAAGACGGTGACGGTGTCGGAGGACTTCCCCGCCTTCATCGTCAACCGCATCCTGTTGCCGATGATCAACGAGGCGATCTACACGCTCTATGAGGGCGTCGGCACGGTCGAAGCCATCGACACCGCCATGAAGCTCGGCGCCAACCACCCGATGGGTCCGCTGCAGCTTGCCGACTTCATTGGCCTCGATACCTGCCTGTCGATTATGCAAGTGCTGCATGATGGCCTGTCGGACTCGAAGTATCGCCCCTGCCCGCTACTGGTGAAGTATGTCGAAGCCGGCTGGCTCGGCCGCAAGACCGGACGTGGCTTCTACGACTATCGCGGCGAACACCCGGTTCCGACGCGGTGACGTCGTTCGGCGGCGCAGCGATGGCCAACAAACAACCCCTCAACACAGGTGCGGTGGCACCTCTGCGTTCTGACGTGCCCGCCTCCCCTACGCCTTTGGGCTAGAAGCCCTTTTCTCGCATCGATGGATTCTACGCCGGATCGGTGCGCGGCATCCATTGGGGTGAGGACCGACTATATTGCGCTTCTCTCGGCCATCTCCATAGTCGTCGAAGCGGACGGACCAATGTCCCGACTGACAAGCACTCCCTTTGCGAGGGCAGGATGGCTGGGTCTTTGGCAGCAGGTTTCCCGGGCCACGTTGGCAGCGGCCGCGTCGGGACCGTCGACTCGTTGAGGTGTTTTGCGATGACTGCAGTGGTCGCGCAACATACCGGCCTGTTGCCCTTTGGATGGACCGGGGTCTGGCTCTTCTACGTAATCTCCGGATTTGTCGTCACCCTTAGCGTCATCGGACGTCAGTCCACGGTGCCGCCAAGCCAGCAACTTTCCAGTTTTTTTGGCCGTCGGATCCGCAGGATCCTTCCGGTATACTACCTCTACGTGCTGGCCGGCATCGCCACGATGCTCATTCTCGGCAAACACATTGATGCGCTGGCAGTCGGATCTCTGCTCGGCTTTTTCAACAACCTAGCCATGGCTGTTGGCCGCGGAGAACTCTCAGCCTGGCCAGTCGGACATCTCTGGACCATCTCAGTGGAGATGCAGTTCTACCTGGTCTATGGTGTCGTGCTCGTTTTCGCGCCGCGCGGGATTGTGATTACTCTGCTTGTTGCATCGCTGCTTTTCACGCCCGCGATGCGGGGGGTCGCGTCCATTGGGTTGAACACCCTCGAATGGACGAGCGAGGCGAAGGCGTACGCCATCTATTCGGGGCCGTTCCTGCATATCGACGCTTTTGCAATGGGCTCACTGCTCGCGTTCGCCAGCCGGAGCCAATTACTGCCCAAGATCGCGACGCCGCTGGCGGTCGCCGGCTGGAGCGCACCCCTTTTTGACCGGACAGTCGGCATAGCCGATAAGGCATAGGCATGCGCCTATGAGTACGACCATGTCCAAAGCCTCTGATGTCCCATTCAGCCGGGTCGAAGTTATTACCTCAGTGCAACGCCGCCGCCGCTGGTCGGTGGCCGAGAAGGTCAGGCTGGTTGAAGAAGCCATGCAGCCTGGCATGAGCGTTTCTTATGTTGCCCGATGTGCGGGCATTTCTCCCTCCCAGCTGTTTGCCTGGAAGCGGCGGATGCTCGAAGGCGGTCATGCCGCTGTGGAAGCCGACGAAGATGTGGTGGCTGCCTCCAGGGTCCGCGAATTGGAGAAACGCGTCCGCGATCTCGAACGGATGCTCGGCCGCAAAACCATGGAGAACGAAATCCTCAAGGAAGCCATTGAGGTGGCTCGCCCAAAAAAACAGACCTTGCCCTTGGTGTCCTGGCACGATCCCGAGGACGGTTCCCGATGAGCGCCATTGCCAAAACCTTGGGCATTGCCCGTTCCAACCTGATCGAGCGCGCCGCTACGCCCGTGGTCCCGCGTGGTCCCTATCGCAAGCATGGGGATGCCGAGCTTTTGTCCGAGATCAGACCGATCATCGACAAGCGTCCAACCTATGGCTACCGCCGCGTCACAGCACTGATCAACCGGCAACGTCGGCTCAATAGCAAGCCGAAGGTCAACGCCAAGCGGATGTTGCGGGTCATGCGCCAGCATCACCTGACGCTGCAACGCTATACGGCCCAACGTCCGGGTCGGACCCATGACGGCGTCGTCGTGGCCCTGCACTCCAACGTACGCTGGTGTTCGGATCATCTGGAGATCCATGCCGGCAATGGCCAGGTGGTCAGGGTGCTTTTTGTCATCGATGCCTGCGACCGTGAAATCATTGGCTGGTCGGCTGTCGCTAACGCCGGGATCTCGGCCGAAATGGTGTGCGATTTGATGATTGCATCGGTCGAGCGCCGCTTTGGCAGCACCACAACCAGCCATCGGGTGGAATGGCTTTCCGACAATGGCAGCGCCTATATCGCGCGTCAGACAGCTCAAACAGCAGCTGCCCTCGGGCTGGCCCTGCTCTTCACGCCGGTCCGAAGCCCGCAGAGCAATGGCATGTCTGAAGCCTTCGTCAAAACCCTCAAACGCGACTATGCATCGACCTACATCTTGCCCGACACGGACACCATCTTGGCCTTGCTGCCAGACTGGTTCGAAGACTACTGTGAATCCCACCCGCACTCAGGACTGAACTTCAAATCGCCGCGCGAGTTCATCCGCCTCAGTGCTTAAACCCAACCGCCGACTGTCCGGCGAAACGGGGTCCATATGTGGACGCCCCTTTGGCAAGAGCTTTATGACGATTCCGTCGATCGGTCGGTTGCARCCATATGTCCGGCCTGTTCGTGCAGCCGGAGTGGCTGCTGGCCCAGATGCTCTTTGCGAACTGGATCCCTGATCACTCCATCGCGCTCGAAGACGCTGGACCCCACGGGTTCTTCCGATTCCGGCACCACCGATTGGCATCAATCGTTCTTTGCCCTTCCCAATCTTCTCGCGAACGCTCCCGTCCTGACGTCCTATTTGTGCTCAGGCAGGAACGGCGCGGTAGGTCGTAAGCGCCAAGGGCATCCCATCTGGTTTTAGGTAAAGCTTCAGGCGACATTTGGCACGAGCGATCCAGATTGGTGCCATGTTCTATGTCTACGCCTATGCCTGCGGATAGAAATTTTCATTTGATTGAGGCGTTTCCGGCTCCGTTTGAAGGTGCGCCAATTGCGCGTCGTCGGCGCTGGTCTGATGCGTTCAAAGCGGCGATGGTGGCC
>NZ_JBFUKO010000336.1:0-5940 GCF_056400805.1 Aminobacter sp. P4_H6_2 | reverse complement strand
GATGTAAAGCGTGCGCGAATTGTTGGTGACCTCGATCGCCTGGGCGTAGCCACCGGCGGGCATGGGGGCATCTGGCGAGTTGATCTCTCGTTTGTGCATGGAAATCCTCCTCAAAAATCGGTTGGGGCGCCGCCTTCGGCCTTGCGCTTGTCGACAAAGGCGATGAGCTCCTCGCGAATGGCCGGATCCATCCATGGTTCCTCATAGGAGGCGAGGCGCTCTTTCCAGACACGGTTTGCTTTTTCCACCGCAGTTGGACTGCCCGCCTCGGCCCAGGTCTCGAAATTACGCCAGTCTGAGATAACAGGTGCATAAAACGCGTTTTTGTAGCGGTCCTGCGTGTGCTGGGTGCCGAAGAAGTGCCCGCCAGGTCCGACATCGCGGATGGCGTCGATGGCGAGCGCCTCTTCCGACATGTCGAGCGGCGTCAGGAATTCGGCCACCATCTGCAGCAGGTCGATGTCGAGGATCATCTTCTCGTATGAGCAGCGCAGGCCGCCTTCGAGCCAGCCGGCACCGTGGAGAATGAAATTGGCGCCACCCTGGATTGCGCCCCACAGCGAAAACACACTTTCGTAAGCCGCCTGCGCGTCGACCGCGTTGGCGGCGCAGACGTTCGAGGTGCGGTAGGGGATGTTGTAGCGCCGGGCGAGTTGGCCGCCGATCAGCTGGGCCTTCATGTATTCAGGGGTGCCGAAGGCCGGCGCGCCCGACTTCATGTCGACATTGGAGGTGAAGCCGCCATAACCGACAGGCGCACCCTTGCGCACCATCTGGGTGAAGGCGAGGCCTGACAGTGCCTCGGCGTTCTGCTGAACCAGCGCGCCGGCAATGGTAACCGGGGCCATCGCACCCGACAGCGTGAACGGCGTGACGATCACCACCTGGCCCATCGACGACATCTGGATGATGCCCTCCATCATCGGCACGTCGAGCTTGAGCGGCGAGTTGGTGTTGATGATGGTGTAGACCGACGGCTGCTCCAGCATCTGCTCACGCGAGATACCGCGGGCGATGCGGGCGATCTCGATGCCATCGACGTTGCGCTCCTTGCCCAGCGAATAGATGTGGAACACCTTGTCGGTAAGGGTGGCGAGGTCGCGGATGCATTCGAGATGGCGCACCGAAGGGTGGATGTCGACGGGCTCGACCGGATAGCCACCAGTCGTTTGCAGGATGTTGTGCATCTGGGCGAGCTTGAGGAAATTGCGGTAGTCGGCCTGGTTGCCCGGACGCCGGCCACGGTCAAGGTCGGAGCAATTGGGCGCCGACGCCATCTGCGAAATGACCAGATTGTTGCCGCCGAAACGCACATTGTGCGCAGGGTTGCGGGCATGCAGGGTAAATTCCGCCGGCGCATGCGAGATCAACTCGAGGATCATGTCGGCATCGAAGCGCACGCGTTCCGAGCCCTCGCGCACGTCGGCACCGTGCGCCTTCATGATACGCCGCGCCTCGTCGTGCAGCACGTCGACGCCGATTTCCTTCAGCACGCGAAGCGACGCCATGTGAATGGACTCGAGCTGGTCGTCGGAGATCAGCTTGGTTGGCGCAAACGGTATCTTGAGCTGGCGGAATGGCGGCTGCTCGAAGGCCGAGGAAGTGCCGGCGCGCTTGCCGGCACGGCCCCCGCGGCGGGCGCGGTCGGCGGCGGGAGCCGGTTCGGCAGAGGGCAGGGCCACGGTCATGGGAATCCTCACGGCAAGGCGAATGTCGTGGGCATAATGGACCGGGCGAAAAGCCCTCATTGCGGAGGCGGCGACCAATAGCGCGAGGGAAGCGACATAAGGCGATGGGCCTGGACTGATGCTCTCAGGCGTGGTGAGGCATCCCGAGCGTAGTGGTCCGGCGATAGGATTGCTTCGACAGATTCGTTTTGGTGGCTGCGATGACATCTGCAATCTCGACCGCTGAGCCACCATTGAGATGGGCAGCACTTGGTGGCGTGACCGCTGCGCTGGCGATGTTCGGCGCAGCGCAAGGGCTGAGCTACCCGCTGTTTTCGCTGCTAATGCAGAAGCAGGGCATGTCTCCGGCGATGATCGGACTGTCGGCTGCGATGATGCCGTTGGGCCTTATCGTTTCAGCGCCCTTCGTGCCCTATGCCGTGAGACTGGTAGGTGCCCGTCCCCTGGCGGTCGGCTGTTCGCTCGCTGGCGCGCTCTGTTTTTTTGCCATCGGCTATCTGCAGGACTGGGTGGCCTGGTTCTTGATCCGCTTCCTCGTGGGCGTGGTCATCAACCCGCTCTATATTCTCGGCGAGGTGTGGGCGCTGTCGCTTGCGACGCCGTCGCGGCGCGGGCGGGTTATGGGCGTGTTCAACACGCTTATGGGCGTGGGATACGCTTCAGGGCCACTGGTGCTCACCATTGTCGGCACATCGGGCTGGACGCCGTTTGTGGTGGCAATCGCCGGTTTCGTTGCGTGTGCTGTGATGCTGCGCTTGTTGTCGGCCGGTCTCGCCGGGTTCGAGGACGACGGCCAGTCGGTCGGTGGGGTCGTCGGTTTCGCCGCACTTGCGCCGGCGTTATTGTTCGCTGTTCTCGTCTCTGCCGCCAACCAGCAAAGCACCTATTCGCTGCTGCCGGTCTTTGGCGCCGGATACGGCCTGCCGGAAGCGGTCTTGGCGGCAATGCTTACGGCACTTTCCCTAGGGAATATCCTGTTGCAGATACCGCTGGGCCTTTTGGCGGAGCGCTTCGGCGGCCGGGCCATGATCGTGTTCTGCGCGGCCACTACCGCGGTGTGCGCCCTGTTGCTGCCAATGCTGGTCGCAACCCCATTGATTTGGCCTGTGTTGGTCGTGCTTGGGGCTGTGGGCTACGGCGTCTACACCATGGCGCTCGTCGAACTGGGAAACCGCTTTGGCGGCAGCGCACTTGTGGCCGGAAATGCCGCCTTTGCGCTGATGTGGGGCGTCGGCGGTATCGTCGGGCCACCGAGTTCCGGTGTGGCAATGCAGATGTTGGGAACGCAGGGCCTGCCCACTGTCATGGTCAGCCTCAACGTGATGCTGGTCGCCTTCGCGCTTTACCGCGCGGCCAGGCGCAGTTTTTCGTGAGCACAGGACGTTATTGCAAGCTGTGGGTGCCCCACAGCTTGCGGGGATGTACGGCGGCCAATCACGGCCGTTGAGCGAGATCGGTCGTCACATCGCCTTGGCGGCGTGCCACATGCCGCCTTTGCCATCGCCAGTCATGTCGCCAGCCTTCTTGTCGCCGGCATATGTATAGAGCGGCTTGCCTTCATAAGCCCACATATGCGAGCCGTCAGCGCTCTTGACGAGGGTCCATTCCCCTTCGGCCTTGGCGCTGGCAGCGGCCTTGAAGGGCGGCCAGTTTTTCATGCAGGCCGCGTCGCAATTGGATTTGTCCTTGGCATCCTTGTCAAAGGTGTAGAGCGTCATGCCCTTGGCATCGGTGTAGATCTTGCCACCCGCGCCTTCCCCGATCTTGGCGGGTTCGGCGGCATAGGAGGCCACTGTGCTCACAAGCAGGACGGCAAGTGCTGAGAATATCGTTTTCATGATGATCGCTCCCTGGGCTTGGCCGTAAAAAACGCCGGCCACACACGCAATCAACGCTTCAAAGCGTCGCTTTATTCCAAGGCGGCGCGCGAGGTGCAATTTTTCCGACGCTTGTGGATTCGTAAAACGCCGGGTTAGAGTGTCGCCATGTGCGCATTTGTTGCCCATATCCCGTTGCCCAGCGCGGTTTCGACGCCGTCCCCACGGACGCGGCATACCGAGCTTATGCGGCTGTGCGCACGCATCGGCTATTCGCCCCCTGCCTGATCTCGAATCCGCCCCGGCACTTGCCGGATTGATTCAAGAGAAAGGCACAACCCAATGACTTATCAGAATTATTCGCTGAAGCAGCTTCAGCAGATCGACGCCGCGCACCATCTCCACCCCTTCACCGACCACAAGGAGCTGCGCGAAATCGGCTCGCGCATGATCACCCGCGCGGAAGGTCCCTTCATCTACGATTCAGAAGGTGGCGAGCTGCTCGACGGAATGGCCGGGCTGTGGTGCGTCAACATCGGCTATGGCCGCACCGAGCTTGCCGAGGCGGCTTACGCCCAAATGAAGGAGTTGCCCTACTACAATTCCTTCTTCAAATGCTCGACGCCGACGCCTGTGCTGCTGTCGAAGAAGCTCGCCGAACTGGCACCCAAGAACATCAACCAGGTGTTCTACGGTTCGTCGGGTTCGGAATCGAACGATACGGCACTTCGGCTGGTTCGCCACTACTGGGCGCTCGAAGGCAAGCCGCAGAAGAACCGCATCATCTCGCGCCACATGGCCTATCACGGCTCGACGGTCGCCGGCACATCGCTCGGTGGCATGGATGGCATGCATCACCAGCTAGGCGGTGCGGTTCCGAACATCGTTCATGTGATGATGCCATATGCCTATGAACTGGCGCTGCCTGGTGAAAGCGACCACGATTTCGGCCTGCGCGCCGCCAAGGCCGTCGAGGACGCGATCCTTGAGGCAGGCGCGGAAAACGTCGCAGCCTTCATCGGCGAGCCTATCATGGGCGCCGGCGGCGTGAAGATCCCACCTGTGAGCTACTGGCCCGAGGTGCAGCGCATCTGCCGCAAATACGACGTGCTGTTGATGCTCGACGAGGTCATCACCGGATATGGCCGCACAGGCGAATGGTTCGCGGCTCAGACTTTTGGCATCGAAGCCGACACGATAACCACCGCCAAGGCGCTGACATCAGGCTACCAGCCGCTGTCGGCACTGCTGGTCGGCGATCGGATCGCCAATACGCTTGTCGAAAAGGGCGGCGAGTTCTACCACGGCTACACCTATTCGGGGCATCCCGTGGCCTGCGCAGTAGCGCTCAAGAACCTTGAGATCATTGAACGCGAGGGCCTTGTCGAGCGGGTGAAAACCGATACGGGGCCGTATTTCGCCAAGATGCTGAAGGAGCGCATTGCCGGCCACGATCTGGTCGGCGAGGTGCGCTCGGTCGGCCTGATGGGGGCGATCGAGATCGTCAAGGACAAGGCGACCAAGGAACGTTTCTCGCCTGGAGGCAGTGCGGCGGTCGTTGTTCGCGACCACGCCATCGCCAACGGCATGATGATGCGGGCGACCGGCGACTCGATGATCCTGTCGCCGCCGCTGATCTGGACCCGCGCCACCATCGACATGGCTTTCGATCGCATCGTCAAGGCGCTCGATCTCGCCGAAGCCGACCTCCGGAAAGCCTGAACAAAAACCAGCCGGGCAGGGCATGTTCCTGCCCGGTATGTTCGCCGGACGCGGGCGGATGAACGGCACGTCGATCGTGCATTTGATCGAATAGGTGGATGTGCCGAACCGGTGCGCCGACACGACTGATCAAGAAATTCGTCGGATCAGCGTTCGGTCATCGCTGCTCCAGCTTTCGGCGCCCGGTGAAGTAACTTCATCGTGCATTCATATTAGCTCGAATATGTATTCTTACCCGGTTCAATTGGGGGCTGGTTATGGGTTGCAACCCAAGGTGATATTTTGATGAAGCATATTTCTGTTCTGTTGTCCGCAGGTGCCATTTTCGCCACCACCCTCGGCACCGCAAGCGCGCAGACAACCGGCGATTGGGTTCTCGGAAACTACAAGGGCTCTGGCTATTGGTTTGCTGGGGTCATCGAAAAGGTGCAAGGCGACAAGATCACCGTTCGATACGACGACAATGAGCGTGAAACGACCAGCCTCAGCAAGGTTCGCCCCTACGATTGGAAGATCGGCACGAAAGTCGAGTGCAATTTCAAGGGCGCCGGTGAGTGGTACAAGGGGACGATCGCTTCGTTGGCCGGCGAGAAAATTGGCATAGCCTATGATGACGGCGACAAGGAAACGACCAAGACGGGCCGCTGCCGGACAAAATGAGTAAGTTGGGCAGGCTTGCAGCCTGCCCATTTCACATGGCACTTGTCATGGCT
>NZ_JBFUKO010000335.1:0-5947 GCF_056400805.1 Aminobacter sp. P4_H6_2 | reverse complement strand
GGTGACGAAGAACGTACCCTTGAGATTGATGTTGACCGTGAAGTCGAAGTCGTTCTCGTTCACATTTTCGGCTAGATTTTCCGGGCTGACGCCGACATTGTTGACCAACACGTCGATGCGTCCGAACTCAGCATGAGCACGAGCAACCGCGTCCTGTATCGTGGCCAAATCTGCCAGGTCCATCGAAACCGCGAGGGCACGCCGACCAAAGCTTTCGATTGTTGATACGAGCTCAAGACAATCGGCAGGGTTGCGAACGCCAAGGACGACGTCGGCGCCCATGGCTGCACAGGCACAAGCGCATGCCTTTCCGATGCCGCGTGATGCACCCGTCACCAGAACAATCCGGCCTTCAAGATCAAATTTCGGCGTGAAATCGCTTTTCATGATCATTGCTCCAGGTTCGTTGTTTTGCGAACTGCGGCCACAGGCTAAACCACTGCGCGGTCCATTGCATGTGCTGGTCGACAGCACCGGCCTGCAGATCTACGGTGCCGGCCAGTGGCTGGAAGAAAAGCATGGTGCCAAATCCCGCCGCACGTGGTGCAAGCTGCATATGGCCCTGGATGCCGACAACGGCGAGATCATTGCTCATACGTTGACAGATCAGGACACAGGCGACGCCTCGCAGGTGGAGCCGTTGCTCGACCAGATCGACGGCCAGATCGGCCTGTTCATCGCCGACGGCGCCTATGATGGCGACCCTATCTACAACGCCGTCTTGCGGCACAGCGCCGAAGCCCGGATCGTCATTCCACCACGCTCGAACGCAGTGGAACGGATCGACACCGAACCACCCGGCCACAGAGACGATCACATAGCGTCGATCAATAGAGATGGCCGCATGAAGTGGCAGGCGTCCACCGGCTACGGCAAGAGGGCACTGATCGAGACCGCCATCGGGCGATACAAGGGAAGTATCGCAGGGCGCTTGAAGGCCCGCTCCTTCCCGGCCCAGCAGACGGAGGTCGCCATCGGATGCGCCGTTTTCAACCGCATGCTCGCCTGTGCACGCCCGAAGTCCGTTCGTTGCAAGGCGAAAACGAAATGACGAGCGCCATCATAGACTTAATTGTGGCCAACAACGGATCCAAGCACCAACGCCCCGAGACAACCTATTGAGATTCCACAGCTAGTCGCTGCGGAAGGCGCGACTGGCCTGGTCGGTCAGCGGCTTGAACAAATAAGACAGCACCGTGCGATCGGTGGTTTTAAGAAACACCTCCGCCGGCATGCCGGGCTTGAGTTCAAGTGGGCCTGCCTGTTCGAGGCTCTTCGCCGACAAGCCAATGCGAATGGCGTAGTAGGAGACGCCAGCTTTGGGATCCTCGATCATATCGGGCGAGATCCGGTCGACTGTGCCGTCCACTTCCGGCGTGGTCTGCTGGCTGAACGCCGACAGGCGAAGCGTTACCGGCTGCCCGATGCGGATCTGGTCAATGTCCTGTGGCGCGACCCGCGCCTCGACTACCAGCGCGTCCGCCGTCGGCACGATCTGCATGATCGCCTCGCCCGGCGTGATGACGCCGCCAACCGTGTGGATGGCCAACTGGTGGACCCGGCCCGACTGTGGCGCGCGAATGTCAATCTGCTTCAGCGATTGCTCGGCGGCCACCTGCCGCTCCTTCATCTCGCTTGCCTTGGCGTCGATCTCGCGCAATTCGCCGGCCACTTCGCTGCGCATATCTTGGCCGATCTGGATGATGGCAAGTTCTGTTTCGCTGATCCGCCCGCGTGTCTGCGCGGCCGCCGCGGTCAGTTGGCCGTCTTCGCCGGCGAGCTGTGCCTGGGCGCGCTGGCGCTCGGCCAGCCGTGACATCGGAACGAGCTTCTTTTGCCAAAGCTGGTTGATGCTATCCAGCTCGACCTTGGTCAGCAAAATTTCCTGCTGCTTGCTCTTCTGCTGGGCTTCGAGGCCAGCGATCTCCTGGCGGAACTGGGCGATGCGTTCGCGTAGCTGCGAGACCTGGCCGTCGCGTGCCTGCCGCCTCAGCGCAAACACCTTGTTTTCGCCCTCGATCAACTGCCTGACACGAGGATCGAACGCTCGCGTGGCCAGTTCTGCAGGATAGTTGACTGCTTCGGCGCCATCGCGCTCGGCGGTCAGCCGAGCCCGCCGTGCGGTGAGTTCGTCCAGACTACTGTCAACTATGGCGAGATTGGCGCGCGCCACCGTGTCGTCGAGGCGTGCCAATACATCGCCGGCCGCAACCACGCTGCCGTTTTGCACATTCAGTGCGCCGACGACACCACCTTGTGGATGCTGAACCGATTTGACGTTGGAATCGACAGCCAGATGACCGGCTGCCACGACCGCGCCAGACAGATTGCTGGTGGCTGCCCAAAGGCCGAGGCCGCCGACAAGCACCAGTGCGGCAATCGTCCCCAGCCTCACATTTCGGCGTATGGCATGACGCAGTCTCTGTTGTTGTGGGGAGGCCCCGGCGATCGGCTGGGCACCACTGTCGAGGAGTGAAATGGCTTTCGCCTTGGCTGAAAGCGTAAGTTCCTTCACCACCCGCAGTCGGTGCGTGGAAAATTGGTTCGTTACGAGTGTCATCGTCAGCCCGCCGTTCCCACAGCATGCAGCGGTACGGGTACCGGCTGGAGTGCATGTCGCGCGATCTCGTTCTTCGGTCCAAAAGCTTGCTGCTTTCCACCGCCGAGAACCAGCAGATGATCGAGCGCTGCAAGTACGCTCGGCCGATGTGCGACCACGATCACGATGCCGCCACGCGCCTTGATGTGTTCTATGGCTTGCGTCAACGCCTGGTCGCCCGCCGCATCGAGGTTGGAATTGGGTTCGTCGAGCACGACCAGGAACGGATCGCGGAACAGCGCGCGTGCCAGTGCCACCCGCTGGCGCTGGCCGGCGGAAAGTGCGGCGCCGTTTTCGCCGATTTCCGTCTGGTAGCCTTCGGGCAGGCGCAGGATCATTTCATGCACGCCGGCCACCGTCGCCGCAGCGATGATTGCTTCAGGGGGCGCATTATCGTCGAAGCGCGAGATGTTTTGGCCGACCGTGCCAGCAAATAGTTCCACGTCCTGCGGCAGATAACCGATATGGCGGCCGAGCAACTGCGCCGGCCACTGCTCGAGTGCTGCGCCATCGAGCCGGATCTTGCCGCGCATCAGCGGCCAGACGCCGACGAGCGCACGTGCAAGTGAAGATTTTCCCGAGCCGCTCGGCCCGATGACACCGACACCCGATCCAGCGCGGATCGAGAACTCGACGTCCTGCACGACAAGCCGTCGATCGCCGGGGGCCACGACGCTGATGAATTCGACCGCGAGTTCCGAGGCAGGTGCCGGCAGCTCCATGCCGCCTTCGGAGACGGGAAGTGCTTTGAACAGTTCATCAAGTCGCCGCCAGCTTTGCCGGGCGTTGAGAAAGCTTTTCCAGTGCGCGATGGCAAGTTCGATGGGCGCAAGCGCCCGCGAGGTGAGAATGGAACTGGCGATGATGATGCCCGGCGTCGCCTGCTGGTAGATGACCAGATAAGCGCCGAGCGCCAGCACCATCGATTGCAGCATCATGCGCAGAATGCGCGACACGGCGCCAAGACCACCGGTCAGGTCGCTGGCGCGTTCCTGTGCCTCGCGGAAATCACCGTTGGCCTGGTTCCAGCGCTTCGCAAGGTTCTCGCTCATGCCCATCGCCGTCAGCACCTCGGCGTTGCGCGCGCCGGCCTGAGCGATCGCGCTCCGCCTTGCGCTGAAGCCTGACATCGATTTCGTCGGCACGCGCACCAGCCGGTCGGCGATCACTGTCAACAATACCAAAAGGGCCGCGCCGACGAGGGCCGCGACGCCAATCCACGGATGGAACAGGAAGCAGATACCGACGTAAAGCGGTATCCACGGCAGGTCGAAGAGTGCCGCCGGTCCGCCGCCGGAGAGAAAACCGCTGACCTGGTCGAGGTCGCGCAGCGCCTGCAGGCCTTCGCCCCGGTCGCGGGTACGCAGCGGCAGCCGGACGATGCAATTGAATATGCGGCCGCTGATCATTTCATCGATGCCGGCGCCGATACGTGTCAGCACCCGGGCGCGCACCGCTTCCAGTATGCCCTGAAAGGCATAGAGAACCACCACCATGATGATCAGCGCCACCAGCGTCGGCACGGAGCGACTCGGCAACACCCGGTCGTAGACCTGGAGCATGAACAGCGAACCGGACAGCATCAACACATTGATGAGGCCGCTGAATCCGGCGACGGCAATAAACGCGCCCCGGAATGAGGCCAGCGCTTCACGAAGCTCGGAGCGGTTCGTCTGGTTCTGGTCACTAGACGGTTGAGTCAGGGTCTTTCCCCCAAGTGGCGGCAGCAATCGGCGATGCGGGCGGACCGCGCCTGAAGCGCGATCCGCCTGTCTGCCATGTCAGCTCATGTTTAGACGACGAGATCTGCGTTGTGCTGGCCGGAATGCGCGGCCATCTGCGCCAGTATCTTGGCAACCGCAGCTTGCGCCGCATCGCCCGCCTCCGCAACCACGTGTGCGTCGGCCGGCAGATGCGCCTGGAGCGCCGCAACTGCGTCGTCGACCGCCTGGTGAATATGGCTGCCGTCGAACAGATCGGAGATGTGCTCGGCATTGGCGTGCGTGGCGATGTTCTGCGCAAACTKCAGATGATCGCCATCAAGCGCAACCGAATGGCCCTGCTTGAGAGCGCCATCGCCGGATGCACTTACCGTACTTGCGGCACGCGTACCTTGATCCGCGCCGAAATGATCCATCCCCTTGAAGAAATCAGCGAGCCAAGCATTGGAATTGCTCCCGGCATCCGTTGTGTCGGTCGGGGTCGCCGGTGCTGCCGGTTGCGTGTGGCCAGTGTCGGAACCTGCATCTTCAGCCGAGGCTGTCGCCGCCAGCGTTCCCGACTTCATTGTCGGATCGATCAGGTCCTTCTTGACATTCTTGGTGCCGATCGTCGCCGTCTGGGTCGAGGTGTCAATATTGGCGCCCGAGAAGGTCACCGTATAGGTGCCGGGCTTCAGCGCTAGGTCGTAGCCGCCGGCCGCGGACGTCGTGGTCTTGAAGGACTGGCCTGCTGCGTTCTTGGCGGTCACCGTGATGGCGCCGAGCCCTTCGCCCGGATCGTAGAAATGGTCGCCGTCCTTGTCGTCAAAGGCAACGCCCGTCAGGAACAGATCCGAGCCGGTCTTTCCGAAATCCTCGGTGACAAAAGCGCTTGAGCGTCCTTTGTAGTCGCCGACCTCGATGCCGAGGCCCACTTCGCGGAAGTTCGGGTTGAGGATGTTGGCGCGATGACCTGAGGAATTCATCAGGTTGGTGTGCAGAAGCTTGACCTCGTCGACATAGCCAGTCGGGGCGCGGGTGGTCGCCCAGGCGATGTTCTCACCAGTGGCCCACGATCCGCTCAGGATATAACCAGCGGCTTTCATGCGGGTGGTTGGGGACGAACCGCCGGAGCCGGTGTGCGAAAAGACGTCGGTTGCAAGCATCCACTGGTCATGCCCCTCGGCGGCTTCGCTGAGGTCRTTGTCGAATGCAAGCGGCTGGGCGCCTGCTTTGGCGCGCTCTGCATTGATGAGTTCAAGCAGATACTGCTCGTTGGCGCTATGTTGCGTCATAGGGTCTCCCCGTTGGTTCTTGATTGGTGTTGAACCCCCAGTGTCCCCGTCCGCCCGACTTTTGGCCTAGGCAGCAACTGTGTTGATGATGCGGCGCTCAGATGATTAAATTAGGGTGTCTGCATATAACTGGTCGGTCGTGAATAACGTGCAACCGCCTGCGCCGGTTGGGGTTTTCTGCGGTGTCAAGTATTCGGTTTCGCAAGGGATTGGGACTTTGGGACGCAAAAGCTTGCGATTTCATCGGGCGTCCTAGTCCTCGTTTCGCCGCTCAAGCTGAGAAACGTAACCCCAGATGGTACACTATTGCATACGATGGGGAGATTAAGGGGCCAAACGCGCATTGCCGCTGC
>NZ_JBFUKO010000334.1:0-5968 GCF_056400805.1 Aminobacter sp. P4_H6_2 | reverse complement strand
GCCTGCCGGCCATTGGCGCGGCGCGTGCCACCGAGCGGGTCATTTACGCATTCGGTCACGGCCATCTTGGCCTGACCCAATCGGCGGGTACAGCCCGGATCGTCGCCGATCTCTTGACCGGCAAGACGCCCGCGATCGACATTGCATCCTTCTCGCCTCAAAGATTCTGACAGGGGTCTCGACCATGGCCAACCATACATTCTCTTGCCTCGACGGGCACACATGCGGCAATCCCGTCCGCCTCGTTTCGGGCGGCGGCCCGCGCCTCGAAGGCGCCAACATGCTGGAAAAGCGCGCGCACTTCTTGCGCGAGTTCGACTGGATCCGCACCGGCCTAATGTATGAGCCGCGTGGCCACGACATGATGTYGGGCTCGATCCTCTATCCGCCGACGCGGCCGGATTGCGACGTTGCCGTGCTGTTCATCGAAACGTCGGGCTGCCTGCCGATGTGCGGCCACGGCACCATCGGCACCATCACCATGGCGATCGAAAACGGCCTGATCGCCCCGCGCGAACCGGGCAAGCTGTCGATCGACGCGCCGGCCGGCAAAGTCGACATCACCTACCGCCAGGAAGGCCGTTTCGTCGAGGAAGTACGCCTGACCAATGTTCCCGGCTTCCTCTATGCCGAGGGCCTGGCCGCCGAGGTTGAGGGCCTGGGCGAAATCGTCGTCGACGTCGCCTATGGCGGCAATTTCTACGCCATCGTCGAGCCGCAGAAGAATTTTCGCGACATGGCCGACCATACCGCCGGCGAACTGGTGGGCTGGAGCCCGAAACTGCGCGCTGCCCTCAACGCCAAGTACGAATTTGTCCATCCGGAACATCCGGAGATCAAGGGCCTCAGCCACATCCAGTGGACCGGCAAGCCGACCGTCGAGGGCGCCCATGCGCGCAACGCCGTGTTCTACGGCGAGAAGGCCATCGACCGCTCGCCCTGCGGCACCGGCACCTCGGCCCGGATGGCGCAACTTGCCGCCAAGGGCAAGCTGAAGGTCGGCGACGAGTTCGTGCATGAATCGATCATCGGCTCCCTGTTCAAGGGTCGGGTTGAAGCGGCGGTGAAAGTTGCAGGCCGCGACGCGATCATCCCCTCGATCGCCGGCTGGGCGCGGCAGACCGGCATCAACACGATCTTCATCGATGACCGTGATCCCTTCGCGCATGGTTTCGTCGTGAAATGAACCAGCAGGCTTCTACTCGCAGTATGCTTGGTGGCTCCGCCAGCGGGCCCATCATCGCCACGCAAGAAGCGCTGAGCTTCTGGGGTGGGGTTGATCCCGCTACGGGTTGCGTGATCGACGTTCACCACCCGCTGCACGGGGTCTGCCTCACCGGCAGCATCCTGATGATGCCATCCAGCCGTGGCTCCTGCACCGGCTCCGGCGTGCTGCTCGATCTCGTGCTGACCGGGCGGGCGCCTGCGGCGCTGGTGTTTTCTGAAGCCGAGGACGTGCTGACGCTCGGCGCGCTGATCGCTTCGGAGCTGTTCGGCAAGCCGCTGCCGGTGCTCCGCCTGGAACCCGATGCCTATGAAGCGTTGTCTCGGGTCAAGTCCGCGCGGATCACCGATATTGCGATCGAAGCCGATGGCCTGACACTGCCCGTCAGCTCGCCCACTATGTCCGCGCTCGAACTCACCGAAGCCGATCGGGCCATGCTTGATGGCCGCGATGGCCCAGCAGTACAGCAGGCAATGCGCATAATCTCCGCCATGGCGGCGCAACAAGGTGCGCGCGGACTGGTTGATGTAACTCAGGTCCATATCGATGGCTGCATCTATGCCAGTCCTGCCAACCTGACTTTTGCCGAAAAGATGGCCGACATGGGGGCGCGCGTCCGCGTGCCGTCAACAATGAACGCCATTTCAGTCGACCGCGCCAATTGGCAAATGCAGGGCGTGCCTGATGCATTCGGCGATCCCGCAGCCCGCCTCGCAGATGCCTATGTCCGGATGGGCTGCCGCCCGACTTTCACCTGCTCGCCATACCTGCTCGACAGCGCACCTGGACGCGGCGAAACCATCGCCTGGGCCGAATCCAACGCCGTGATCTTCGCTAATACGGTTATCGGCGCGCGGACGGCGAAGCACCCCGACTTCCTCGACCTCTGTATCGCGCTGACCGGACGCGCGCCGCTGTCCGGCGTCTACCTCGACATCCACCGCAAGGCACGGCGCGTCATCGACATTGAACTGGCCGAAGGTGCGGACGATGCCTTTTGGCCGCTGATCGGCTATCTCGCCGGTCGTGCAGCACCCGACCGCATCCCGCTACTGCGCGGGCTGGCCGCAGGGAACCCCTCGCGCGACGATCTCAAGGCACTGTGCGCAGCCTTCGGCACCACGTCCGCCGCACCTATGCTGCATGTCGAGGGCGTGACGCCAGAGGCCGGCGGCGCAGTGGCCGCCGATGCGGACAGGGTCGCGATCACGCGGGCCGACATGGCTGCCGCTTGGAAGGTCCTGAACGCTGGGCCGGAAGAGGTGGAACTCGTCGCCATAGGCAGCCCGCATGCCTCGCTCGACGAATGCCGGGAGCTTGCTGCCGTACTCGCTGGACGTAAGCGCCGTCCAGAAGTTGCGGTGATCGTCACCGCCGGAAACCAGGTGATATCGGACGCCCGCGCCGACGGCACGCTAGCACAGCTCGAAGCGAGTGGCGTGCAGGTACTRCCCGACTTGTGCTGGTGCTCGATCTCCGAACCKGTGTTCCCGACCCGAACCCGTGCGCTGATGACAAATTCCGGCAAATACGCCCACTACGGTCCCGGTCTCTCCGGTCGCGCGGTGCGCTTTAGCAATCTCGCCGATTGCGTGATCGCGGCATTGACCGGGCGCGTCCCCGAGCGCCTGCCGGACTGGCTTTCCTAGAGCGTTTTCGCATTTCGAAGGAAAGCGAAAACGCTCCATCTCTCTTTGTTTTTACGCAATTCCGGACGGGAATCCGCGTTGCACTTTTCCTGGAATTGCTCTGAGGAGGTATCCATGCGCAGCACCAAAACCATCCATGTGATCTCGGCCCATGCCGAGGGCGAGGTCGGCGACGTCATCGTCGGTGGCGTGACACCTCCGCCCGGCGACACCATCTGGGAGCAGAGCCGCTGGATCGCCAAGGACAACACGCTGCGCAATTTCGTGCTGAACGAGCCGCGCGGCGGCGTGTTCCGCCACGTCAATCTTCTGGTGCCACCGAAGCATCCTGAAGCGGATGCGGCCTTCATCATCATGGAGCCGGAAGATACCCCACCCATGTCCGGCTCGAACTCGATCTGCGTGTCAACGGTGCTCCTGGACAGCGGCATCTTGCCTATGCAGGAACCGGTGACCGAAATCACCCTCGAAGCCCCGGGCGGCCTCGTGCGCGTGCGGGCGGAATGCCGCRACGGCAAGGCCGAGCGCATTTTCGTGCAGAACTTGCCGAGCTTTGCCGAACGGCTGGACGCGAAGCTGGAAGTTGAGGGGCTAGGCACGCTCACTGTCGACACGGCCTATGGCGGCGACAGCTTCGTTATCGTCGACGCCGCCGCCTTGGGGTTTGAGCTGAAGTCCGATGAGGCACACGACATCGCCAAGCTTGGCGTCAAGATCACCAACGCGGCCAATGCGGCGCTCGGCTTCCACCACCCTGAAAACCCCGACTGGAAGCATTTTTCCTTCTGCCTGTTCGCCGGCCTCGTTGAGCGCACGGCGGAAGGCCTCCGCGCCGGTGCAGCCGTGGCCATCCAGCCCGGCAAGGTCGACCGCTCGCCCACCGGCACGGCACTGTCGGCGCGGATGGCGGTGCTGCATGCCCGCGGGCAGATGGGGCTCGACGACCGGCTGACGGCGGTGTCGCTGATCGGCTCGACCTTCTCCGGCCGCATCCTTGGCACCTGCAAGGTCGGCGACCGCCAAGCCATCCTGCCGGAAATCTCCGGCCGCGCCTGGATCACCGGGACCCATCAGCACATGCTTGACCCCTCCGACCCATGGCCTGAGGGCTACCGGCTGAGCGATACCTGGGGCGCGCGTTAACCCACCTTCCCAGCAAGCTCGAGGCTTTCATACCGCAGGGGGACTTGAGCATCGAGAGAGCTGGCGGTCTGGTGCCGGGGCACAGATAGGCCTCGGCCCTTCCAATGGAGCGACATCGCCAGGATGCCGCATCCCGTCCTGTCATGGCATGGCTCGCCAGATGGGCGGGGGGTACCTCGTTTCGCCGAGATTTATTCGATCTCATCCTATCCTATCGTCTTCGCTTTTGGGGATTGGCCCCAATGAGTGATGCCAGCGCGCGGATGCCTCGTTGAGCTGACATCGAAAGAGCTCCCGCGCCGTTCCAGACCCGTCACACTTCACCCGACTTGGTGTCTATCCGCGCTTTTTGGAAGGTGGAATGCTGGTCGCCGGCGGCTGCGTACCAGGGAGACGCACGATGGAGCCTGACGACAAAGTTGAGCGTGACGCGATGGTCGAACAGGACGGCGCGGATGACATCAACGAATCCGCCGATGAGAACGACGACACCGTTCAGGACGTGGACGACATCGACCTTGACTTGAAGCAAGATTCCGAACTCGACGACGACGTCGATATCGATGTGCTCGTCATCGGTTCGCGCCCCGCCATCGTCGAGCTCGACACCGAGATCGATCAGAACGGCGAAATGGATCAGGATGCCGATGTCGACAGCGACGCTGGCGGCGGGGAAGGGTACGACATCGGCGTTTCAGGTGAACAAAGACCTGAGGTCGATCAGCGGATCGAAGTCGATGTCGAGGTCAGCGAAGACAGCGACGGCAACATCATTGTCGAGATCGATGCCGAGGTCGAAGACGATGTCGAAATCGAAAGCGACCTGGATGTCGACGTGGACGACGATGACGAAGATAGCATCGATGCCGAACTCGACCAGGACACCGAAAGCGACGGGAACGTCAATGTCGACATAGAAATCCGCGACGATCTGGAAGCCGACGTGGATGTGGACATAGCCTCTCTCATCGACACCTTGGTGCGTGGGCTTGTCGATCTGGAAGAGGATGACGACGGGACCGACATTGATGTCGACCTCGAAGACGAAGCTGGCGCTGACGCCGATGTCGACATCATCGTCGATTTGACTGACATCGACGCCTGAAATCCGTTTTTCGCCAAGCAAAGCAAGCGGGGCTCGACCCCGCTTCGCCAATATTGTGTCATCCTTGATTGGCTTCATCCAAAACGGTTAACCACTTCGGGTCGCTGTCACCTGATCGGGCGAACCAATTGGAACCTTGTTCAACCCATTTGGGCAAGGTGCATATTGGCAACTATTCTCCAAAGCCTTGAACAGGGATGCTTGGTCGCATCGATGGATTGTCGCCGGGTCTGACTGACCGTCCCGGTAGCTGTCGATCCGCTCCGGAGGCAGACGCTCGCCAGAGCGGCTTTGCTCAACAGGGAGGGTAACCCCATGGCTGACATCAAAGACAATGATTTCGACATCGACATAGATGCCGACATCGATCAGGACCTCGACCAGGATCAAGACCAGGACGTCGACGTCGATACCGACCAGGACTCAGACGTAGATATCGACAACGACAACGATTCGGATGTCGACAACGACACCGACCAGGACGCAGACACCGACAACGACGCCGATGCTGACGCGGATGCCGACGCTGACAAAGACAGCGATGCTGACGCGGATGCCGACGCAGACGCCGACGGCGATGCTGACAATGACAACGACACCGACACCGATGTCACGCAATCCAACGACAACGACGTAGATGTCGATCAGGACCAGGACGTCGACGTGGACGTCGACCAGAATCAAACGGCAGATCAGGRCGCTGATATAGATATCAATTTCGACTTCGACTTCGCTTGATTGTGTTTGCAGACATGAGGCGCCCGGACTCCATCCGGGCGCCGGCTCGCGCCACCATGGCGGCGAGCCGTGCCGGGCCCGATTTGCACGTTCCCCCGGTGCCGGTCC